>NZ_JBYTAH010000013.1:0-120452 GCF_058787975.1 Cupriavidus sp. FW305-26 | reverse complement strand
CCCCCGGAGTCCCCCATGCGCCTAGATGACGAAGCCGAAAGCCAGCACGTTGAAGACCGCCGCGGCGGATTCGGCGGTGTCGGCGGCAAGACCATCGGCATCGGCACGGTCATCGTCGCGCTGGCGGCGTCCTATTTCTTCGGCATCGACCCGATGCTGATCATGCAGGGCGCCTCGGTGCTGCAGGGCTCCGGCCCGCAGCAGCAACAGCAGCAGGCGAACCGCCCGCCGGCGACGGATCAGATGACGGTGTTCACGCGCAAGGTGCTGGGCAATACCGAGCGCACCTGGCAACACATCTTTGAAGCCCAGCTGAACCGCCGCTATGCGCCCCCCACGCTGGTGCTGTTCTCGGGCGCCACACCCACGGCATGCGGCACCGGCCAGTCGGCGATGGGTCCGTTCTACTGCCCCGGCGACCAGAAGGTCTATATCGACCTGGCCTTCTATGACGAGCTGCGCCAGCGCTTCGGCGCCAGCGGCGACTTTGCCCAGGCCTATGTGATCGCGCACGAGATCGGCCACCATGTGCAGAACCTGCTGGGCGTATCGGACAAGGTCGACAGCGCGCGCCGCCGCATGGGCGAGGCGCAGGCCAACCAGCTCTCGGTGCGCATGGAACTGCAGGCCGACTGCCTGGCAGGTGTCTGGGCCGCCACCGCGCAGCGCGCCAACCAGCAATTGCTGGAGCCCGGCGATATCGAAGAAGGCCTGAAGGCCGCCGCCGCGATCGGCGACGACCGGCTGCAGCGCCAGTCGCAGGGCTATGTCGTGCCGGAGGCCTTTACCCACGGCTCCAGCGAGCAGCGCGTGCGCTGGCTGCGCCGCGGCATCGAGTCCGGCGATATCCGCAAGTGCGATACCTTCGCCTCGCGCGACCTGTAAGCGCAGGCTCCACCCCCGACGTGGGAAGGGCGCCGACAATGTGATGTTTGCGTTGCCCGGACTTTGTTCCCTGTCTATAATCGCCGGCAAGGCCGCATTGCGACGGCCAGTCGCCGGCGTCGATCCTCACCGATCCTTCCTGCCGCAGCGCCGGGTTCTCCCCTCAGGACCCCTGCAAGCGCCGCGGTGCACGCCGGCCCCGGTCTGCGGGCCACGCGCCCCCTGACCGACAGGCGACCCGACACGCGGCCAGATCTGCACCATCAGCAACATCGGCCCGGCTTTGCCGCGACTCGACGCCTCTTGCCGCTAAGCCTTGCGGCGTCTCCACACCCAAGCCGTTCCGTTCCAACCGCACCGGAGCCACGGCCGATCTTCACTTGCCGTGCGCCCGTGCCAGCCCTGACCTGACATGGCGTCGTTTTTCCTGAAGCGCCCGGCGTTTGCCTGGGTGCTGGCCATCCTGACCGTGGTAGCGGGCCTGGTGGCCCTGAACCGCATCCCCATCGCCCAGTACCCGGCGGTGGCGCCGCCCACGGTGATCGTCTATGCCGATTACCCGGGTGCGTCAGCGCGCACGGTGGAGGACCGCGTCACCGCGGTGCTGGAGCAGCAGATGCACGGCATCCCCGGCCTGCTCTACCTGGATTCCAGCAGCGAGGGCGGCACCGCCACGGTGACGCTGGGCTTCCGCCAGGGCACCGACCCGCAGCTGGCGCAGGTCAACGTGCGCAACCGCGTGGCGCAGGCCGAGCCCTTGCTGCCCGAGGCGGTGCGCCGCGGCGGCGTCTATGTCGACCAGGCCAGCAGCAGCGCCTTCATGTACGTGTCGCTGGTGTCCGACAGCGGGCAACTGGACGAGACCGCGCTGGGCGACTTTGCCGCGGGCTCGGTGCTGCCGCTGCTGCGCCGCCTGCCCGGCATCGGCAAGGCCGAGCCATACGGCGCCGAGTACGCGCTGCGGATCTGGTTCGATCCCGACAAGCTGCACGCCTTCAACCTGACCACGGCCGAGGTCGAGGCCGCCATCCGCGCGCGCAACGGCAACGTAACCCCCGGCCAGCTGGGCGCCGCGCCGGCGCTGCCGGGCCAGCCGTTCCAGGCGATCGTGCGTCCGCCCGCGCCGATGAGCGATGCGCAGGCGTTCGGGCGCATCGTGGTGCGCGCGGCCACCGACGGCTCGGCCGTGCTGCTGCGCGACGTGGCGCGGGTGGAGTTGGCCGCCAGCGACTACCGCTACGGCTCCACGCTGAACACGCGCAACGCCGCGTCGATCGGGCTGAAGCTGGCCGACGGCGCCAACGTGCTGCAGACCTCGCGCACCGTGCGCGCCGCGCTCGATGCCGCCAGCAAGGGCTTCCCCGGCGACGTGCGCTATGAGATCTCTTACGACGGCGCCACCTTCGTGCAGGCGTCGATCTCGCGCGTGGTGCTGACGCTGGTCGAAGCCACGGTGCTGGTATTCCTGATCCTGTACCTGTTCCTGGGCAACCTGCGCGCCACGCTGATCCCGTGCATCGTGGTGCCGGTATCGCTGCTGGGCACGGTCGCGTGCCTGTATGCGCTGGGGCTGTCGCTGAACGTGATCACGCTGTTCGGCGTGGTGCTGGCGATCGGCATCCTGGTGGACGACGCCATCGTGGTGGTCGAGAACGTCGAGCGCATCATGCGCACCGACGGCGTGGGCGCGATGCAGGCCGCGGCGCGCTCGATGCGCGAGGTCTCGGGCGCGCTGGTGGCGGTGACGCTGGTGCTGTGCGCGGTGTTCGTGCCGATGGCGTTCTTCGGCAGCGCGGTGGGCGTGATCTACCGGCACTTCGCGGTGACGCTGGCGGTATCGATCGCGTTCTCGCTGTTCTTTGCGCTGACGCTGGCGCCGGCCATGTGCGCCAGCCTGCTGCGCCACAGCGCGGCGCCGGCGCGCGGGCCGCTGGCCTGGTTCGATGCGCGCTTTGCCGCCTTCACCGGGCGCTATGCCGGCTGGGTGCAGGCGCTGCAGCGCAGGCGGCTGCGCTGGCTGGCGGTCTACCTGGCGTTGACGCTGGCATGCGGCTACGCCTTGTGGAAGATGCCCAGCGGCTTCCTGCCAGAAGAGGATACCGGCGAGATCGTGGTCGATGTCGAGCTGCCCGCCGGCAGCACGCAGGCCGACACGCGCCGGCTGGTGGCCGGGCTGGAACAGTGGATGCGCGACCAGCACTACCCGGTGCATTCGAGCTTTGCCGTGCTGGGCTGGTCCAGCGGCGGCAGCGGCGAGCAGCGCGCCAGCCTGTATATCGGCCTGACCGACTGGAAAGCGCGCGGACGCAAGCACACGGCCCAGGCCGTGCTGGAGCGGCTGTCGGCCGGGCTGGAAACCTGGCCAGGCCGCGGCGCGGCGCAGCTGTTTGCGTACAACAGCTCGGCGCTGCCGGAACTGGGCAGCATCGGCGGCCTGGACATGCGCCTGGTGGCGCGCCAGCCGGTGGGGCGCGAGGCGCTCTTCGCCGCGCGCGACAAACTGCTTGAGCGCGCCAGGCAGGACCCGGTGCTGGGCGAGGTGCGCGCCACCACCGGCCAGCCGGTGCCGGCGCTGGACCTGAAAATCGACTACCGCAAGGCCGAGGCCTTCGGCGTCGATGCCGATATCGTGCACCACACGCTGTCGGCCACGCTGGGCTCGCGCTATATCGACGAAGTCGCGCGCGAGGGCCGCGTGCGCCGCGTGATCCTGCAGGCGGACGCGCCGTTCCGCATGCAGCCGGACCAGCTCGCGCGCGTGCACGTGCGCAACGCACAGGGCGCGATGGTGTCGCTGGCCGCGTTCGCCTCGCTGGAATGGGGGCGCGGCGAGGTCACGCTGGAGCGCTTCGACGGCTTCAGCTCGGTGCGCATCAATGCCGAGGTCGCGCCGGGCCACACCACCGGCGCGGCCATGACGCGGCTGGCCGAACTGGTGCGCGAGCTGGGGCCGGAATACGACGTGCGCTGGACCGGGCGCGCCTTCGAACAGGAGCAGACCGGCACGCAGGCGCCGTGGCTGTTCGCGCTGTCGCTGCTGTTTATCTTCCTGTGCCTGGTGGCGCTGTATGAAAGCTGGACCCTGCCGCTGGCGGTGATCGCGATCGTGCCGACCGGCCTGATGGGCGCGGCCGCGGCGATCTGGCTGCGCGGCATGCCCAACGATGTCTACTTCAAGGTGGGTGTGGTGGTGATCATGGGGCTGGCGGCCAAGAACGCGATCCTGATCGTCGAATATGCCGAGCAGTTGCGGCGCAGCGGCGTGGGCATGGGCGCGGTGGAGGCCGCCACGCGCGCGGCGCGCCAGCGGCTGCGGCCGGTGGTGATGACCTCGCTGGCCTTTGTGCTGGGCGTGGTGCCGCTGGCAATCAGCACCGGCCCGGGCGCGGGTGCGCAGCAGGCGGTCGGCACCGGCGTACTGGGCGGCATGCTGGGTGCGACGGTGCTGGGTACGCTGGCGGTGCCGCTGCTCTATGCCGAGATCGCGCGCAGGTTGCCGCGCGCGCAGCCGGAGCCCGGACACGACTCGACCGCCACGCAGCCGCCTTCGGCATGAGGAGCATGCCTGCGCGCTGACGCGGTCACGAGCCGAGGGAAGAGAAAAGCGCCTGCCTGGCGAAGAGAGAAGGAGGAGGAGGTCAGCCGGGCAGGCGGGAGAGAAAACTTGCGGCCACCGCAGTGGCCGCACGAGGTCTTTGGGAAGACCTGCGAGGATCAGACGCGATAGCCGTACAGCGAGCCGTCACCCGTGCGGGAATTGTCGAGCGCACGATCGGCAATATCACCGGTGAAGGTGTGCGCACCTTCGCTGAAGGTATCGAACTTGTCCTTCTTCGAGATCTCGCCGCTGAAGCTATGCGAGCCTTCGGTGAAGCTGTCGAACTTGCCGTCGCGGCGCGAGCCTTCCGAGTACGGGTCGAAGCGGCCGGTGCGGGCTCCGTCCGTGTATGTATCGAACTTGCCTTGCTTGGCGCCGTCCGTATACACATCGTACTTGCCGGCCTTCAGCGCATCGGCGTACACATCAAACTTGCCAACCTTGCTGGCAGCGGGGGCAGCCAACGCCACAGCGGACGCGGCGACCGCCGCGAACACGAGCGCGCCGCCAAGGATACGTCTGGCGATCATTTGGGACTCCTTCAACTGATTTCGTCGTTCTTTCTTGTATGGACCGGGATGAGACTCCGGCCGCCCTGCAATCTATGTTGCGATGCGAGCACGGACTGAAGATTAGTCACAGTCCGCGCAAGCAGAAATACCGCTGCGACGAATGGTGCGTTGCGAGTCGTGAAACGTCTGGCTTGCCGATGAATGGTGTCGATGGATTGCCGGGCACACGCGGCGCAGGACGCGCCTGCGTGGCCCCGGCAGCACGCCTCAGGCGGCTGGGATTTGGCTCAGGATGCGGCTCAAAGCGTGTACTGGCCGCTGGCTTCCGGCTGGAACGCGATCCCGGCGACACTCACCTGCTGCTCGCGGCCGTCGGGCAGCCGGTAGCTGACGGTCTGGCCGGCGCGCGCGCCCAGCAGCGCCTGGCCCACCGGCGACAGCACCGACAGCCGGCCGGCATCAAAGTCGGCCGCGTCGGGGTACACCAGCGTCCAGTTGCGCGGGGCCTGCTCGCCCGGCAGGTTGCAGACCAGGCGCGTGTTCATGGTGACCACGTCGGTCGGGATCTCTTCTGGCGCGACGATGGTGGCGCGCGCCAGCAGGCTGTCGAGCATGTCCTCAAGCTGCGCCGAGCCGGCGCGGCTGGCGATGCGCTCCAGGCGGGTCACGTCGAGTTCGGTCAGGTACAGGGTGGCGGTATTCGTTTTGGTGGCCGTCATGGCGGGTCCTCCGGCAGTCGGGTGGTTTGGCGCGGCCCGGCCAGCATGGCAGGCGGCGGCGGTCAGGTCTTGCAGGTCTGGCGTTTGCGCAGCAGCGCGGACATCAACGAATCCGGCGCGGGCCTTGCGGCAGCGGCCGGAAAACTGAAAACGCTGGCTCGGGCCCGGTTCGGCCCGGGCCCCGCTATGGAGACGAATCAGGCTGGGAACCGGGCGGAATCAGGCGGTGCGCTGATCCGGCGGGGAGAGACCGCGCGCGTGGCGCGCTGGGGCAGGATGTTGGCCGTGACGATCGCGCACGCGTGCGCGCGGCCGGTCCGCATCAGGCGGACAGCCGCATCGGGCATCGGCGTCAGGCGATCAGTCATGGTCATGCAGAAGGGTGGATAAGGGGCAGCGGATGGTTCTCTGAACAGGCGAGCCGTGTAAGTCGTTGCTCACTACATCGCTCACTGGCTGCGCTACCGCCGGGCCCGTGCACCGCAGTGGTGCGATCACGGGAACAGCCATCGTAGCACAGCGACGTGCCTGCGCGCCTCACCCGTTGGCAGCAGGCCCGGCCTCGTGCGCGCCCGCATGGCATTCGCAGGCCGCGCCGGCGGCGGCCTGCTGCAGGTTCTGCAAGATGCCGCATTCACTGGCGGGCTGGTGGTGGTGGCAGGTCTCGCGCAGCGCGCGCAACTGCCCTTCCAGCGCCTCCAGCGCCACCCGCTGCGCATGGATCTGCGCGATCTGGCGGTCCAGCAGCCTATTGATGTCGTCGCAGTCCTGCGTCGGATTGCGCTCGAACTCGCGCAGCCGCCGCACATCCGACAGGCCCATGCCGAGCGAGCGGCAGTGGCGCACGAAATTCAGCTGGACCAGGTGGCCGTCGTCATAGCGGCGATAGCCGTTGGCCTCGCGCCGGGGCGCGTCGAGCAGGCCTTCGCGTTCGTAATAGCGGATGGTCTCGACATCGCAGCCGCTGGTACGGGAGAGTTCGCCGATGCGCATGGTGCCTGGCCCTCGTTTTCTACCCTGTAACTACTACAGGGCAGGCGACAGTGTAGGCCAGTCTGGCAGGTCTTGCAGGAGTTACTGATACGGCACATATTGAGCGAGTGACGCCGACGTGTGACGGACCCTGCAGGGCGGCGCCTGTGCCTTGCCGCATCCTGTAGAATTCCTCCTACATCTACCGATAAGCCGTCCCCCTTCGTGCGCTCCCTCCGGCTACTCCTGCTGGTCATGATGCTGGCCTTCCTGCCCCTGCCGGGCTGGGCGGCGGCGTTCGCGCACGCCGAGGTGGCCACCGGCGAAATGTCGGCCGCGCCAGCGGCCAACATCGGCAACGACGACGCTGCCGGCGTTGCCGCAACGGGCGAGCCGTCGCCCGCCTCCGAAGCCGCCGAGCCGCGGTGGCAGCCCGGCGCCGACCTTGCCGAGCAACTGCTGCCGGCATCTCCGTTGTGCCTGGCCGCCTGGGGCGGCCGCGCCGGGCCGCCGCGCTATGCCGGCGCCCCGCTGCCCGAACCCGACCTGCCGCGGCTGCCGCGTCCGCCGAGCGCCTGAGTCCCACCGGCGCGGCCTGGCCGCGCCCGCCTGTTCCTGCGTGCCGCGTCTGAGCGTGCGGCGCGCGTCTGCGGCCCGTCCGCATCCTGGCTGTACCGCCCTACACACCACTGCTCCATACACATGAAACGCGTATTGCTTTTCCTGGCGACCAACCTCGCCGTCATGCTTGTCCTCAGCATCACCGCCAGCGTACTGGGGGTGAACCGCTTCCTGACCGCCAATGGCCTGAACCTGGGCACGCTGCTGGCGTTCGCCGCCCTGATGGGCTTCGGTGGCGCCTTTATCTCGCTGCTGATGTCCAAGACCATCGCCAAATGGTCGACCGGCGCGCAGGTCATCACCCATCCCAGCACCAGCACCGAGCTGTGGCTGGTGCAGACCGTCGAAAAGCTGGCGCAGCGCGCCGGCCTGCCGATGCCGGAAGTTGCCATCTACGATGGCGAACCCAATGCCTTCGCCACCGGCGCGACCAGGAACAGCTCGCTGGTAGCGGTGTCCACCGGCCTCCTGCAATCGATGTCCCATGAAGAAGTGGAAGCCGTGCTGGCGCACGAGGTCGCGCACGTGGCCAACGGCGACATGGTCACGCTGACGCTGATCCAGGGCGTGGTCAACACCTTCGTGATCTTCCTGGCGCGCGTGGTCGGCTACTTCGTCGATTCGATGCTGCGCAAGAACGATGAGGAATCGAGCGGCCCTGGCATCGGCTACATGGTCACGGTGATCGTCTGCGAGATCGTGTTCGGCATCCTGGCCAGCATCATCGTGGCGTGGTTCTCGCGCCGCCGCGAGTTCCGTGCCGATGCGGGCGCGGCCGGCATGATGGGCACGCCCACGCCGATGGTGGCGGCGCTGCGCCGCCTGGGCGGCCTGGAGCCGGATGGCCTGCCGCAGAACATGCAGGCGATGGGCATCGCCGGCGGCAAGTCGTGGATGGCGCTGTTCTCGAGCCATCCGCCCATTGAGCAGCGCATTGCCGCGCTGCAATCCGCGCGCTGAAGCCCGGGGCAAGCAATGCCCGGCGCCGCGGCCTGACTCTGGCGCGGCGCCGGCTACCTGACAGGGAGTTTTCGATGCGATCGAGCGTGCTGGAACCGACAAGCCCCGCGTGGCGCGACACGCTGGCGCGATGTCGCCATGATTGCTACCACACGCCTGGCTGGCATACTGCCGCTGAGCGTAGCGACCACGGCAGCGCCGCCGCGGTGCTGGTGCGTGACGGCGCCCACGAATTGCTGGTTCCGCTGGTGCGCCGGCCCATTGGCTGCGGCAGCTGGGATGCCACCTCGGCCTATGGCTACGGCGGCCCGGTGTTGAGCACCGATGTCCCGGCCGGCTTTGCCGAGGAGGCACTGGGCGCGGCGCTCGCGCTGCTGCGCGAGTGCGGCTGCGTGTCGTGGTTTATCCGCCTGCACCCACTGCTCAATGCCGACTGGGACAGCCGCCTCGGGCTGGTGGTGGATCAGGGCGAGACGGTATCCGTCGACCTGACCAAGAGTGCCGAGCAGCTATGGCACGAAACGCAGGCGCGCCACAGGCAGGGCATCAACCGCGCCCGGCGTGCCGGCGTGAGCGCACGCCTGGACCGTGATTTCGCCAGGCTGCCGCGCTTTATCGCGCTGTACAACGCGACCATGGCGCGCCTGGGCGCGTTGCCCTACTACTTCTTCGACACGCAGTACTACCGCACCCTGGTGCGCGCGCTGGGCGACGACCTGCTGCTGTTCGTGGCTGAGGAAGACGGCTGCATGCTCGGCGCGGCGCTGTTCACCGTGGCCCGGGGGACGGGCATCATGCAATATCACCTGTCCGCCTGGGACTGGGCGTACCGCCACCTCCAGCCGACCAAGACCGTGATCCATGCCGCGCGCGAATGGGGCCGCACCAACGGCCTGCGCTACCTGCACCTGGGCGGCGGGCTGGGTTCGGTCAAAGACTCGCTGTATGAGTTCAAGCGCGGCTTTTCGCACGATACGCATGTGTACCGGACCCAGCGCCTTGTGGTGAACCCCGACCGGTACGTGGCGCTGTCCGGCGGTGACAAAGCCACGCTGTATGACCTGGGTGGCTTCTTTCCGGCTTACCGGCGCCCGGGCGCGCGCTTCGGGCCGCCGCAGGCGGATGCCGGCGACAACGTGCCGGCGCTCGCGGCATTCAAGACCGGGACCTGAAGCCGGACTGCTGCGGCGCTAGTCGACCACCCGGCCCCGCAGCACCTTGACCTGACTGCGCTGGCTCTTGGATTCCAGCCGGCGCCGGCGGGATGCCAGCGTGGGCCGCGTGGCACGGCGCACGCGCGGCGGCGTGGCCACGCTGCGCACCAGTTCGTGCAGCCGCCGCACCGCTTCGTCGCGGTTCTGGTCGAGGCTGCGGAACTGCTGCGCCTTGATCACCACCACGCCGTCGCGCGTGATGCGGTGGTCGTGCAGCGCCAGCAGGCGTTCCTTGTGGTCAGGCGCGAGCGAGGAGGCATGCACGTCATAGCGCAGGTGCACGGCATTGGACACCTTGTTGATGTTCTGGCCGCCCGCACCCTGCGCCCGGATCGCCGTGATCAGGTATTCGTGATGGGGGATGACGAGGTCGTCGGTCATGGTGGGATCATAGCAAGCGCTGGTGGCACTACCGCCACGCATAGCAGATGCCAACCCCGTAAGTGACCTGGTTGCGCGTGCCGCGCTGGGTCACGATGGGGCTGTCGGCGGCATCGCCGGTCAGGCGCTGGCCGTACACCATCGCCCCCCATACCAGTGCTTGTCGAACTGGTAGAGCAACGCCAGCCAGCCGGTGAACTGTTCCAGGCCCCCGCCCGGGCTATAGACAGGCAGGCCGCTGGCCGCCGAATCCGACGGGGTGACGCCGAAATAGGTGCGGTTGAAACTACCGCTGACCCACGTCGCGCCCAGGCCGGCTCCCGCATAGACCCGCGGGTGCAGCGGCGCCCACAGCGAACCCGTTGCAGCGATATGCGTGCCGCCGTAGATGATGCCGGCATTGGTCATCACGTTGACGCCGCCGCGCAAGCGCCAGGGGACACGGCCCTGGTTCAGGTATTCATAGCCGACGTAGCCGCCGGCCTCGACCGTGGTGTCGATCTCGTGCAGGCGCGAGACCACCGGATCGTCAACGTCGTTGCGTCCAAGGCGCAACCCCACTGCCGGTCCCCACTGGAAACCGGTTGGCCCGCCAAAGTTGAACTGCGCATACGGGCCATACCATTCCAGCAGCCGGCCGCCCGGCGTGACATAACGCAGGCCCGGCACCACGCCGATCATGCGGTCCTTGCCGCCGGCAAACTCGGTGGTGGAGCCAATGCCAAGCCCGGCCATATTGGGGAGCGAACCCGGCAGGCTCAGCGGCGCAGCGGACACCGAGGTTGCTGCGCCGGCGAGCAACAGTGCTGCCAGCACGCCGCCCAGCTTGCGCAGGGGCGTTGTCGAAATTGCCATGGTGGTTTCCGGGAGCGCGGCACACGGCCCGCCGCGCGAGATTGCGTGGATCGAGTGAATCTATCAGCACTGTCGCGCGGCACGGCGAGGTGCGTGCTGAGAGTTTTCAGGGCGCGATTTAAAGCCGCGCCCGCTGTGCTGACCCGCTGTGCTGACCCGCTGATGTGAAATGTTCCGGCGCGGTTCGGGCACGCTGCGCGCAGCCGACGGCAGCCGCATCATGTTCCAGCGCATCGGCAACAGCACCCTGGCGCTGGTCGACTACTTCTCCGCCGCCGACCTGCTGCTGCGCACTGCGTTGCACCTGAGCGCCGTGCTGGCCGCCAGCGCGCTGGCGCTGGCGTTGCTGATGTGGGTCACCTTGCAGGGCATCGGCAAGCTGTTCTCGCACTGCCTGGCGCGCGGCGAAGCGCTGCGCGCGCTGCCCGAGACCGACGCGCTGACGGGCCTGACCAACCGCCGCGAGTTCGAGGCGCGCTTCGGCATCGAGTACGAGCACTGCCTGCGCGACAAGACGCCGATGTCGATGCTGATGATCGATATCGACCGCTTCAAGCGCATCAACGACAACTGGGGCCACGCCAGCGGCGAACGCGGGCTGCGGAAGCTGGCCAGTGTCATCGCACTAAACTTCGGGAGGAATTTTGGCGCGCCCGGCTGGGATCGAACCAGCAACCCCTGCCTTCGGAGTTTTGGTGACGCACCAGAAGGCTTTATAAATCAATGCCTTGCGCAACTCGCAATCGCTAAAATCAAGGCCATCCAAGGTCAACCAGCGCCAATCCAGTTCATCCTAGGTGAAATTTAGCTACAGTCGGGTTCTACACCATCACCGGGCGCGAGCCTGCCGCGGCACAAGGATCTCAAAACGTGCCGCCGACTTCAGGGGTCCGCGCTGCGGATGCTTGGCGGATAGCCAGCTAGTGCATAGCCCGTCACGAACGGCTCAGGTCCGGCACACCCTTTACATCTGCGCAGACGGGCTAAGTTGTCGAATGTGCAACACTACAGGCTTAGAGATGAATGACTCGACCACTCCAAGCCATGTCACAGCCAGAACTATCCTCAGAGCTTGAAACCGCTCGACGCAAAGTTGTTACTGATGGGTATGAGATGTCGTTGGGCGAAGTTGCCAGCCTGTACAAAACAGGGGAACTTGAGATCGATCCAAGCTACCAGCGCTTGTTTCGATGGGACGAATCCCAAAAGACACGCTTTATCGAATCCCTGCTCTTGGGCATACCCGTTCCTCCGATTTTCGTGTTTCAGCGCGAGTCGGGGGTGTGGGAGCTTATCGATGGCCTCCAACGGATCTCTACTGTGTTGCAACTTATGGGCGAGCTCAAGCACCCTGATGGTGGGCTATACGATTCGCTCGAGTTAGGAGGTACCAACCTGCTTCCCTCGCTGAAGGGTATGAAGTGGAAGGGGCCGGCTGAGGGCGATCCCAATGCGCTGTCTACGTCACAACAGCTCGAAATCAAGCGGGCACGTATTAGGGTCGAGATACTTCGAAAGGAAAGCGACCAAGAGACGAAGTTCGAACTCTTTCAGCGCCTCAACACGGGCGGCTCGCATTTGAGCGACCAAGAAGTGCGAAATAGCGTGCTAGTTATGCTGAATAGCGACTTTCATACGTGGCTGTATGGCTTGACGGCCTTTCAAGCGTTCTTCGATACGGTCCAGATCACCGAGGAACAACGGAAGCAGCAGCAGCACGCTGAGATTGCCCTGAGATTCGTCGCTTACAGGCAGTGCCCATATGTCCGAGGGTTGGACGTGAACGAGTACCTCGATCATGCCGCTCGTCAGCTAGCCAACGCTGGAGAGGCCGTTCAAAACGCGGAGCGCGACGTGTTCGAATGGACATTCCGCTTGCTCGCCCAAGAAATCGGAAATGATGTTTTCAAGCGTTGGAATGGCAATACGTTCTCAGGAAAATTCTTGATATCAGCCTTTGATGCAATTGCCTATGGTGTCGCGGTAAATCGGACAGCTATCGAGCAAATGGATCATGCTATTCGGTCGCAATGGCTTAATGAGAAGGTACGAGCGTTGTGGAACGAGCCTGTCTATAGAGATAACAGTGGCCAAGGCGTTCGGGGGACTACTCGCCTCACCAATTTGCTACCCTTCGGTGCCGACTTTTTTAGACCATGAAGATCCGCACGACAGATCATCTGCTGCAATATCTTGACGATGAGATGGCTTGGAGGGTCAAAGAGGTGCACGAACTAGCTTCCACAGTCCAGTCGGCGAAAGGCGCAAATATTAACACCCACATTCGTGCGGGAGTTGCAATGCTATATGCGCACTGGGAAGGATTTGTTAAGTGTGCAGCCAACGCATATATTTCCTACCTTTCGATCCGGGCTGATCGAATGAAGGATCTTCAACCGTGTTTTGTCGCGTTGAGTATGAAGACTAAGCTGGCGTCTGCCCAAGAATCCGGAAAGGCAGACATTTCGGTCGCGACGGTCTCTTTTTTGCTCGATGAAATCGAGAAGCCGATAAGACTGCCAACCGCCGATGCAGTTAGTACGCAAAGCAATTTAAGCTCAACCGTATTTTCGAACATCGCCAGGTGGATAGGAATAGACCCCTCGCAATACTCAACGCGATATACCCTCATCGACAGCACTCTTCTGGCAACTCGCAATGGGATAGCACATGGGGACTATCTACTCATCGATTCGGCGCGGTTTCATGACCTCGTGCAACAAACACTCGAATTGCTACGTTGGTTTAAAACCGACATTGAAAATGCTGTCGTCCAACAGGCATTTCTGCGAGCGCCGGCGCAGCGGGCTCCGCGAGCAGGCTGATGGCTAGCTGTAAGCGCCTCGGAAACTCATACTCCACCTAGGTCGTCTACGCGTGGTCGAATCGGTGCCGGTTCGGCCCACGCTTATCTTTTCCCGCGGATCGTCTCGCTGGCCAGGAGGGTAATCAGCCCGCCCCGTCCGTGTGGCGGCGTGGGCTGTGTACTTTCGGTTGCGCATGGGCGTTCTAGCCTACCACTGTATATATGCACAGCACAAATAAGGCGGCCGGCTAAAGTCGGTGGGGGCTCCGGAAAAAGGTAACTTTGGTAACCCGTGGACGCGAAAAGGCGGGAAAGCCTTGTTGGATAAGGTTTTGCGGGTTGCAGCGGAAAGGTAACATTGGGGTAACTATAGGGTAACCAGATTACCTTTAGTCTTGGTAACTTTTATGGTTCATCATCCGTAATAAAATCAATGACTTACGAACAGGTTACCTTTTGTGTTACCTCAGATTACCTTTTGTAGGTAACCTGCTGTGTTCTTATAAAACAATGAGTTAGCGTTAATTTTGGGGGGGGTTACCGAGGTTACCTTTCTCCCGATACGCCCCTGCTCCATAGCTTTCGTCGGAGCTTAGGCAGGGCTTGGCCAGCAGAGGCCGTCACCTGCTGGATCACCCTGTGCAGGGTACTGCGCGAGCTGCGTAAATCTGCGTAAGTACATGCACGGTGCAGATTGCCCACGGCCCCAATACTGGGGCGGCCGGCGACGGGTTGCGTCGATGCATAAAAACTACCCGATAAAGCGCCCGGGTGAGGCGGGGTCTCCACCGCGCGCAGAAGCGCAAAATGTGCGAGCATAGCCATGTAAAAACTACAAGGAGATGCCGATGCCGGGTCGCATGGAATTGCGTGTTTGGGACGTGGAGCACGGGCAGTGTGCGATGTTCATGCACCTAAATGAGGCCGGGCAAGCCGGACCCTTGGCGATGATTGATTCAGGTTGCACTGCGGACTGGCGGCCCAGCACCCACATCAAAAAGAACCTTCTCCGGTCAGCGGTCGGATACCTCTTCATCACCAATGCAGATCAGGATCACATGAGCGATCTTGAAGGCTTGTGGACGGAGGGGGTGGATGTCGAGGTGTTGATCCGGAACAAAAAGGTCGGCCCGGCGGACCTGCGTCGAATCAAGGAAGCGAGCGGCGAGCTCTCCGACGACATTGAGCGGTACCTGAGCATCCACTCCGCGTACACTTCTCCCGTAGACAAGCCCTTCAACGAATGCATGGGGGGCATCACATTTAGGTCTTTTTCTAACGCTTATCCGCAATTCAAGGACACGAATAACCTCAGCCTCGTGGTCTTTATTAAGTTTGCGGGCTTTAGCATTCTGTTTCCCGGTGATCTGGAGGGCGCCGGTTGGGAAGAACTGCTGAAGAACTCGGATTTCCGCGACGAGCTGCGCAACGTTACTGTGCTGGTTGCTTCGCACCACGGTCGGAAGAACGGGTACTTGGACGACGTATTCAATTACTGCCATCCGCGAGCCGTAGTTATTTCCGACAAAGAAAAAATTCACGGTACCCAGGAGATGGTGCCGGCATATCGTCGGCGTGTGCTGGACCATCACGAGAACGGGGTGAAGGTCGCAACCACTGGCAAGAACCGCCATGTGCTAACCACCCGGCGAGACGGTTGGATCAACTTCTCCGTAACTGACAACGACTTCACAATCACTACCGAGTACAACGGATGAGCGCCGGTTCAAAGTCATTGAAAGCGGCCAACCTAAAGTGGCTGACGTCGATTGCGGCAATTGACGTCGTTGTCGTTGCCGCTTTTGCGGTTCCAGATTTACTTGGATCGCAGGCGATCACCGCGCTCCAGGCAATTAGAACAGCCACGATCACGTCGGCGCCGGTGGTGATCATGTTGATCACCACCTTGTTGCCCGCAGAAGTTAAAGCAAGCCTCGTATTTTGGCGACTACGTGAAGTTCTCCCCGGTCATCGAGCATTTACGATCCTCGGGCCGAAGGATCCGCGTGTGGCCATGGACGCATTGCAGCGCAACGTGGGGGCTCTGCCTGCAGATCCAAGCCAACAGAATGCACTTTGGTATCGGCTGTACAAGAAGGTAGAAAACGATCCGTCAGTTGTTGAAGCTCATAAGACCTTTCTGCTTTGGCGCGATGCCTGTACGTTATCTGCCGTTCTGTTGCCAATCGTGCCCACGGGAATTTGGCTTTTTCTCGCGAGTGCCGATGGGACTCGCATCTCGCTATGCTTTTTCCTCGCACAGTTCTTCTTGTCAGCAATCGCAGCAAGGCAACAAGGCACGCGATTTGTCTGCAACGTTTTGGCACTGCATTCCTCGAAGCGCCTCACGGCGCCTCCACGCTCTACTGCAAGAAGGCCCGCCTAGCCTTCCCCGAGGTTGTATGGTGCGAATCGTACAACCTCGACGCCCAGCCAATCATTCAGCTCGGTTAGCCGTTCTTGCAGTGGCCTGACCTCATTTCGCGCAAAGACTAACGCAGCCTTTTCAGCATCTCCAAATCCACCCGTGTTATGTGGAATGATGCCCATCAGCTGCGGCGGCACACGGTGCGCGGCGAGCTGGTCATCGCGGGTCACGTTCTTGATGTTCCAGAACTCGTCCTTGGCCGCGACTTCAGACACCGGGATCAGCTGGATGCCTTCCTTCTTGCCGTTGGGCGCGTACATGAACAGGTTGCGGAAGTTGCCTGGCCCCTTGCTGTTCTTGAGCGCCTCGCGCAGGTTGTCCACGTCTTCCTGTTTCTGCGCAGCATCAGTCATGTAGAGGATGAACCCGGCGTGACTGCCGTTCTTGTAGTAGCGCCTGCGGAACAGCGTGGCCGACTCATTCAGCCAGGTCGCATTCAACGCCGACAGGTACTCGGGCAGGCCATACACCTCCTGGTTGATATCCGGCTCCATCAGATGAAAGATGCTGCCCGGTTTGAACTCGTGCTTGTCCTGCCAGTTCTGCACGAAGAAATACCGCGCGAGGTCCGTGCCGCGCCGCATGTACTTCGCAAGCGCTGGCTCCAATGCCATCGGCCTGCCTAGTGCATTGTCGCGGCGCTCCAGATACCCGTTGCCGAACACGAGGAAGTCTTGCACCCAGCGAGCGAATGCCGTGCGCGACAGCAGCTTGTGCGGGATGAATGTCGACACGAGGATGTTGCGTTTCACGTAGATGGGCGAGCTGTTATGCACGGCCGCGCGAAACGTGCGCGCCAGCCCGTCCCACGGCATCGGCGGCTCGAACCATTCACCGATACGCTGGCACTCGATGTAGTCGAGCAGCTCTCGACGGTCGAGCACGGCAACGGGATCCCCAAAACTGAATGCCTCCATTGCAGCCGAGGCGGGCGCGCTCGGGGGTGGCTCGTTGGGCTGCGCCGTATGCAGGTTCACATTCGGCGCGCGGCCTCGATTCTTACGGGTCATGACAGCTCCATGATGCTGGTATTGGTGGTGGTGACGCCTTCGAGTGGTTCGTGTGCTATGGCGTGCATGCATGCCCACGCGAGGTCCGCGTGGCTGGTCTCTTCTGATCGGCCTGCCTGGTACGTGACACGGCCGCCGGCTGCGGTGGTGGTCTTCCGGATCGACATGAACGAAGCGGCGAAGTCGGTCCACCCTGCGTCAAACTCCAGCCGCCCCTTGCTGATCACGTCGTGCGCCTTCAGCACTAGGCTGGTCTTCACTTCGACTGAGTAGGTGAAGCCTTCCGCATCGGGCCGGAACTTGGTCACGAGCTGGTAGACGGCATCGCCGATGCCGGTACGGTCGATGCCGATGTATGCGACGTTGTAGCGCTCGGTCACGCGCTTGATGGCGGTCGCCTGCTCTTCGTAGTCGATGCCGCGGAACTGGTGTTTCTCCAGCACGCGAAACTTGCCGCCTGGTACAAGCGGTGGCGCCACGACTACCAGCGCGGCACTGTCGCCACCGCCGCCGTTCGGGTCGTACCCGACCCACACGTCGCGATTGCCGAAGGGACGAAGCGACCAGTGCCGGAAGTCTTCCCACACCTCCCAGCTGTCGACCATGCCGCGCATAAGCATGGACAGCGGGAAGACCGACGCCGTGTCATCGATGAAGCCGCACATCAGCAGGTTCTCGAAGTCAGCGTCGCTGTACTCCAGCCGCAACTGGTCGAGGTCGAACAGGTTGCAGCCACCGGCGATGGCGTCTTCCACCGTGACGATCTGTTTCCACTGACCGTCCGCGCACCGCCGGCCACCCTGCAGGTTCGCGTGGCTCACGTCCACGCGGATGTGGTCTTCCTTCTTCCGACCGCGATTGAACAGCGCCCCCGACCAGAACGGGTATGCCTCGTGGGCGAGGCTGGAAGGCGTCGAGAAGTACGTCTGCCGCCATTTCGAGTGGATGGCCATCCCGGAGGCCACCTTGCGCAGCTCTTGGAAGCGCTGGATCCAGAAGTACTCGTCCAGATACAGGTTGCCGTGATAGCTCTGCGCGGTACGTGCGTTCGTGCCGAGGAAATACAGCGTGGCCCCGTTCGGTAACACCATCGGGTCGCCCTTCAGCTCCACACCGGCTGCGTCCTTCGCGAACTGGATGATGTACTGCTTGAAGACGTGGGCCTGCGCCTTGCTGGCCGACAGGAAGATCTGATTGCGCCCCGTGGTCAGCGCGTCAATGAAGGCTTCGCGCGCGAAGTACCATGTAGCACCGATCTGCCGGCTCTTGAGGATGTTGCGGATCCGCTCGGTCAGGCCGGTTTCGTACCAGACGCGCTGGTAGTCGAACATCGAATCCATGAAGGCGTCGACCAGCTGCTCCTGCTCCTCTTCGCTGATCGCGTTGCGCTCGGGGGCGCGGCGTGGCCCCTTGTTCCGATTGGCGACCTTGGGGTTTAGGTCCGCTTCGTTGCCGCTGTCCTCATACCGCCGCACACGTGCCAGGCGTTCGATCTGGCGCCCGAGCAGATCGATCTCCTTGAAGTCCTTGCCTTCCTTGTTCTCCTTGGCGATCAGTTGGGCCATGCGCGTTTCGAGATTCGAACCCACACGCGTCACGGCGTCGGCTCGGTCCCACTGCTCGCGCTGTTTCCAGCTGTGGATCGTGGACGACTTCTTGCCGAGCATCTCGGCGATGCGCGCCACGCGATAGCCCTGCCAATAGAGCGCGCGCGCAATGCGACGCGGCTCCATCTCAGGGTCCAGCGAAAGCGAGGTGATGGGCGGAAGCGTAGTCATGCCGCAACGCTACCGCCCGCGCGCGCGCGTGCCACGTGGCGCGTGTTGTCACTGCCGCATGCACAACACGATTGCGTTGCCCGCGCGCGGCGGCCCGCCGAACATGGCAGCACGAACACACCACACCGAACCACCACCGAAGAGGAACCCATGGCCGGCAAGAACACGAAGTTTTTCCGCATCGCCACCGAAGGCGCGACCAGCGACGGGCGCGTGATCGATCGTCAAATGATCGTGCAGATGGCCGCCAGCTACGACCCCGCGACGTATGGCGCACGCATCAACATGGAGCACATTCGCGGCTACGACCCGACCGGCCTGTTCAAGGCATACGGCGACGTGATCGCGCTCAAGGCCGAGGAGCAGGACGGCAAGATGCGCCTCTTCGCGCAGCTCGATCCCACGGCCGAACTGGTGGCTTTCAACAAGGCACGGCAGAAGGTGTTCTGCTCGATGGAGGTGAACCCGGACTTTGCCGACACTGGCGAGGCATACCTGACCGGCTTGGCGGTGACCGACAACCCGGCAAGCCTCGGCTGCGAGATGCTGGCCTTCAGCGCCAAAGCCAAGGTCAATCCGCTGGCCGAGCGCAAACAGGATCCGCAGAACCTGTTCACCGAAGCTGTGGAAGTCACCTTCGACTTTAGCGAGGAAAAGCCCGTCGCGAAGGGCAAGGATTCGTCCAGCCTGAGCGAATCGATCAAGCGCATGTTCGGCCGTCAGGACAAGAGCGATGCCGCCAACCAGGCGAAGCATGCCGACACGAACGAAGCCGTGACGGCGCTGGCCGGCGAAGTGAAGGCGCTGAGCGACAACTTCAGCAAGGTGATGAAGGCCGTCGAGACCGTGGCCGGACAGGTGGACAAGCTGCAGGAGAACCAGACCACCGCGAGCAAGGAATTCTCCACGCTCAAGGGCGAGCTGGAGAAGACCGAGACGTTCACGAAGCGGCCGCCTGCCACGGGCGGCAGCGGCGACGCCGCAATCAAGACCGACTGCTGAGCCGGCACCCGGACAGCGACTCCATAACCCATACCCCAGAGCCAACTCTATGCGTAACGATACCCGTCGCCTCTACACGGCGTACGAAGGCGAAATCGCCCAACTGAACGGCGTTGAACGCGTTGACCGCAAGTTCAGCGTGCAGCCGAGCGTCCAGCAGCGACTGGAAACCAAGGTGCAGGAATCCAGCGAATTCCTGCAACAGATCAACGTTCATGGCGTGGTCGAACAGGAAGGCGAGAAGATCGGCCTCGGCGTGTCCGGCCCGGTGGCTGGCACCACCGACACGACGGTCAAGGACCGGCAGACCAGCGATATTGCGACGCTGGACGGTCGCAAGTACCGTTGCGAGCAGACCAACTCGGACACCCACATCACCTACCAGCGCCTGGACGCGTGGGCGAAGTTCGCCGACTTCCAGACGCGCATTCGCGATGCCATCCTGCGTCGCCAAGCGCTGGACCGCATCATGATCGGCTTCAACGGCATCGCCCGCGCTGCGACGTCCGACCGTGCAGCCAACCCGATGCTGCAGGACGTCAACAAGGGCTGGCTGCAACACCTGCGCGAGGAAGCGGCAGAGCGCGTGATGGCTGACGGCAAGGCCGCCGGCAAGATCGTGGTTGGTGGCGATGACACCGACGCCACCCGCGACTACGCGAGCCTCGACGCCCTGGTGTTCGATGTGGTCAACCACCTCATCGCCCCGTGGTTCGCGGAAGATCCGGAACTTGTGGTGATCTGCGGCCGCCAGCTGTTGGCCGACAAGTATTTCCCGCTGCTGAACAAGGACCGCGACCCGACCCAGAAGATCGCTGCGGACATGATCATCAGCCAGAAGCGCATCGGCAACCTGCCGGCCGTTCGGGTGCCGTACTTCCCGCCGAATGCGCTGATGGTCACGCGCCTGGACAACCTGTCCATTTACTGGCAGGAGGGCGCGCGCCGTCGCACCATCCTCGACAACGCCAAGCGTGACCGCATCGAGAACTACGAGTCGAGTAACGATGCGTACGTGATCGAAGACTTTGCCTGCGCGGCCATGGCCGAAAACATCGTGGTGCAGGAATGACGAGCCCCGCCCGCAAGCATTTCCTGCGCGCGACGGCGGCCTCGGTGGCGGCGGCTTCGGCCGCAGCCAATCCGCTGCGTCATGCCACGGGCCACGAGCTGATGCTCGCGCAGCTCGCCGAGCACAAGCGCGCCCTGAAACAGATCCAGTCCATCGAACGCAAGGCCGATGCGAAGCGCAAGATGCTGCCCGAGTACTCCGATTGGGTGCAGGGCACGCTGGACGCGGATACGGGCGTGCAGGATGAAGTGTTCATGACCATCATGGTCTGGCACATCGATGTCGGCGATTTTGCCGGCGCCCTGCCCCTCGCGCGCTACGGCATCCGCCACGGCATGGTCATGCCCGACCAGTACCAGCGCACTACGGCGTGCCTGATCGCGGAGGAATACGCCGCGATGGCCATTAAGGCGGCCGAGGCCGGCCAGCCGGTCGACGCCGAAGCGCTGGCCGAGGTCACGCAGCTCGTGGAAGGCCAGGACATGCCTGACGAAGTGCGCGCCAAGCTCCACAAGGCGCTGGGCTATGTGGCGCTGGCTCAGGTCGACGGCCTGCAGTCGGCGGCGCAGCAGCAGTCGTGCCGGCGCTTCGCACTCGACCAGCTGCAACGTGCCCTGCAGCTCCACGACAAGGTGGGCGTGAAAAAGGATATCGAGCGCCTGGAGCGTGACATCAAGAATGCCGGCCCCGCCGCCTCTCAGGAGGAAGGCACGGGCTGACACCGAGCGTGACCCCGCGCATCAGGCGGCACGGGGTGCCCCATGGGCGCGCCGCAAGGCCAACCCGAACGGTCACCCCGTCCACCGCCTCCACATAGCGACTGCGTACCCATGTCCTCATTCTTTGCTTCCGCGCCGGCCGAATCCGGTCAGAACCAGATTGCCAACGATGGGTTTTTCCCCGACATCGATGTCGACACGGCTACCGAGGCCATGCGGCAGGACGGCACGGTGACGGCCGAGCGCCTGCGGGGCGCCCTGGTCGAAGCGGCGCTGTCCGTGAATGCGGATCTGGCCATCTGGCGGGCCGAGCAGCAGGCGGCCGGCTACGAGACGCTGGAGGCGGTGCCGGCGGCGCAGATCGACGGGAAGTCCGCGCACGTGCATCGCTACCTGCGCGCGGTGTACTGCGAGGCACGCGCCGGCCTGATCGAGCGATACCGCGACTACGACGCCACGGCGACCGGCGACCGCAAGGCGGAGGCGCTGATGCAGGCGGTCGAGGATCTGCGGCGCGACGCGCGCTGGGCCACAAGCGACATCGTGGGCCGGCCGCGCAGCACGGTGGAGCTGATCTGATGCGCGTGATAGCCATGCAGGGCGACACCGTGGATGCAATCTGTCATCGCATCTACGGCCAGACCGCCGGCATCACTGAGGCGGTTCTCGAAGCAAACAGGGGCCTGGCCGATCTCGGCCCGGTTCTTCCCCACGGCACGGTCGTAGACCTGCCCGACCTACCCCAGCAGGCTGACGTACAGCGCGTCCAGCTCTGGGACTGACCCCAAGGAATGAATCATGGCTGAACCCATCTCCGCCAGCTCGACCGCCGCACTCGCCGTGACGGGCATCGGGGCGATCACGCTGGTGCCAGGCGTCGACGCGGCGACAGTGCTGGGCGCGTTCGCGGGCGCCGCAGTCTTCGCCCTGAATTCGGACGAACTGACCACCGGCAAGAAGATTGCCTTCCTCATGTTGTCCATCGTGATGGGCTGGCTCGCCGCGCCGCTGGCCGCATCGCTGATCGCCCGGATCCTGCCGGCCGACACCGAAGTCAGCCACGGCGTGGGCGCGCTGGTCGCATCCGCCGTGCTGGTGAAGCTGCTGCTGGCGCTGATCCGGCTTGCCGACAACGGCGACCGCCTGGTGGCGCTCTTCCGGGGCAAAGGCGACGGAGGTGCCAAGTGAAGACACTCTACGTGTTTCAGGCGCTGCTGTGCGCCCTGATCGCCATCCGGCTGCTGTTCTTCCGCCGCAATGGCGCCGCCCATCGCCCGTGGGCCGCGCGGCTGGCCTACGCCCTGATCGTCATGGCCGGTGCCGTCGCCATCGGCGTCACGTTCGAACGCTATGAATGGGCGCTGCTGGCGCTCAACGGCATCACCGCCGTCCTCTGCATTGCCATCTATGCCGTGCGCGGTAACGTGGTCGAGCTGTTCCGCGTCACCGGCCTCGATCCGGATGGCGATGGCGAGTCCCTGTTGCTGCGCCTGCTTCGGAGATCCAGCCATGACGCTACTGCGACGCGGTGACGTAGGCGCCGAGGTACGCGAGCTGCAGCGCCTGCTGCGCGTGCGTGGCGCCCGTATCGACCTGACGGGTGCATTCGATGACGCGACTTCGGCGGCCGTTGCGGTGGCGCAGGCGCGCTACGGCCTGGTCGTAGATGGGGTGGTCGGCAACAAGACGATGTTGGCCTTGCAGCTCGATGGGCGCATCCCCGGCCACCTCGGCGCCGAGGATCTGCGCCGGGCGGCGAGAACGCTGGACGTGAAGCTGGCCGCCGTCCGTGCGGTCAACGAAGTGGAGAGCCAAGGCTCGGGCTTCCTGCCTGACGGCCGCCCGGTGATCCTCTTCGAGCGCCACATCATGTATCGGCAATTGCGCGCCGCCGGCCATGACGCTGACCAGCTCGCCCGCCAGTATCCGAACATCGTCAACCCGGCACGCGGCGGGTACATGGGCAAGGCTGCGGAGCACATGCGGCTGGCGCAGGCCGCCGGCCTTGACCAGGCATGCGCGCTCGCCTCGGCGAGCTGGGGCCTGTTCCAGATCATGGGCTACCACTGGGAGCGCCTTGGCTATGCCAACGTGCATGCCTTTGCCGATGCCATGCGCACCGGCGAATCCCAGCAACTCGACGCCTTCGTACAGTTCATTGCGACGGATCCCATCCTCCACAAGGCACTGAAGGGTCTGAAGTGGGCTGCGTTTGCCTCTGGCTACAACGGCCCGGCGTACAAGGACAACCTCTACGACGTGAAGCTGGCCCGCGCCTTCACGCGTTACGAGGCCGAAGAACAGGTGCCCGCATGAACCGGCCTCTCGCTATCGCCCTGGGCACAGTCGTCACCCTGCTGGCGGCGGCCGGTGCCGGTGCCTGGTTCAACGACCGGTACCGGGAAGCCGTCCGCCGTGCCGACGCATCAGAAACCATGGTGGCATCGCTGCGCGCCCAGCTCGACAGCACCGATGCCGGTGTTGTCGAAGTCACCAAGTACGTCGACCGTGTGCAGACCGTGCGCGTGAAGGGCGACACCATCGTCAAGGAGATTCCCCGTTATGTCACGGTCGTTGCTGATGCCGCCTGTACTGTGCCTGGTGGCTTTGTCCGCCTGCACGACGCCGCCGCCACCGGTGGCGTGCTCGATTCGGATCCCGGAGGCGCTGATGCGGCCCCCTCAGGGGTTCCACTCTCTGCCGTCGCCGGCACCGTCGCCGACAACTACACCACCGGCCACGTCAACGCCGCTCGGCTGACTGCGCTGCAGGACACCCTGCGCGCGCAAGGCGTGACGATCATCGGAGAGCCAGCGCAATGAGAAAGCCCGTGGAGCTGCGCGCGGCGATCACCGCCGTCGTGGCGGACCTGAAGCGCAACCCGGACAAGCTCCATCTGTTCGTGGAAGAAGGCCGCGTGGTGGCCACTGGCGCGAAGACGATCTCGTTCGAATATCAGTACACGCTGACGCTGCTTGTGACGGATTTTGCCGAGAGCGCGGACAAGATCACGGTGCCGGTGATGGCCTGGCTGCGCGAGCACCAGCCGGAACTGTTCACGAACCCGGACAGGCGGCCCGATGGCTTCAAGTTCGAGACCGACATCCTGAATCATGACTGCGTCGACCTGCTCATGCGGATCCCGCTGACCGAACGGGTGATCGTCAAGGTGGTCGATGGGCGCTACGAAGTGACGCATGCCCCGGAACCCGTGAACGAGTACGACGACCCGTCCGGCTGGAGGCTGCCTGTACCGTGAACAGCCTCGAAGACCTGACCGCCTGGGCGGGCGCCCTGCTGCACAAGCTCGATGCCGGCGAGCGCCGCACCCTCCTGCGTGCCGTGGCCAATGAGCTGCGGCGCCGGCAGACGGTTCGGATTGCGGAGCAGCGCGATCCCGATGGTTCAGCCTACGAGCCGCGCAAGCCCCGCCTCAGGCAACGCGCCGGCCGCGTCCACCGCGCGATGTTCATGCGCCTGCGTACCTCGCGCTTCATGAAGGCGCAGTCCGACCCAAATAGCGCCGTAGTGAGCTTCATTGGCCGCGCCGAGCGTATCGCAGCAGTCCACCAGTTCGGCCTGCGCGACCGTGTGAACAAGGGCGGCCTCGAAGTCCAGTACGCCAAGCGCGAGCTGCTCGGTTTCGAAGAGAACGATGTGGACCGCCTGGCCGACATGGTGCTAGCCCACGTGGCGTCCTGAGGTCATTGCAGGCGGCACGCGTGCCGCTTGTTGTCGCGCCCCCTCGCACAACACCATTCGAGTGACCGCCACGCGCGCGCACGGCACGCTGGCGGGTATGGACACCGCTGAAATCCTCCGACTGATCGAGAACCTGCTGCGCACCGGCACCGTTGCCGAGATCCAGCATGGCAAGCCGCCGCGCGTTCGCGTCAAATCAGGCGGCCTCGACACCGACTGGCTACCCTGGGCTGAGCGCCGCGCGGGCGGCACGCGCACGTGGAGTCCACCGACCGTCGGCGAGCAGGTACTGCTCTTCTGCCCCAGCGGCGAGCCGCGCAACGGCATCGTGCTGTGCGGCATCCCCTCCGACGCTAACGACACCCCGAGCCACAGCCCGACCGAGACGGTCACCGAATATCCGGACGGCGCCACCGTTATCTACGACCATGCCGCCGGCATGTTGCGCGTGAAGGGTGTCACAACGGTTCTGGTGGAAGCCAGCACCCAGATCATTCAGCGCTGCCCCGACAACATCATCGACGGCAATCTCACGGTGAAGGGCCTCCTCTCCTACCAGAACGGCATTGCGGGCACGGGCGGCGCGAACGGCAACGTCATCACGGGGGACTTCAACCACCAGGACGGCAAGCTGTCGTCGAACGGCGTGGTGCTCGATGACCACGACCACGGCAACGTGCAGCGCGGTGGCGCCTGGACTGAGGGCACGCGGTGACCTACCTCGGCCTGAACAGTGCAACCGGCCGCGCCATCAGCGATCTGGCGCATATCTGGCAGTCCATCCGCGACATTCTGACCACGCAGGAAGGCACCCGTGTCATGCGGCGCACCTACGGCTCCCAAGTGCCGATGCTGATCGACCAGCCCCTGAACGATGTCACGCGGCTGCGCGTCATGTCTGCTGCGGTTGCAGCCATTGTGAAATGGGAACCTCGGGTGCAGGTCAACTCCGCATCGTTCGTGATCGACGGAGAAGGCGCCATGACAGTGGATCTGGATGCTGATCGCGTCGACGGCGCCCGTGGCACACCGCTCGGCACGCTTTCCATTCCCTTGCGCGAGGCCAAGCCATGACAACGCCCATCGACCTCTCACGCCTGCCGGTGCCGGACGTGGTCGAGAACATCGACTACGAGACCATCGTTGCGGAACGCAAGGCGTACCTGTTCAATGCTGGCCCGCATCGCGCGCGCTGGGCCGCGTTGATCGGTCTGTCCGGCCAACCAGCGTGGCTATACCTGACGACGGCCACCGGCGAGCCCGGCATGTTCGTGGTGAGCGTGTTCTTCACGTTGTGCTACGGCCGTGGCGTGTGGGACGGCTTCATTCGCCGGGGCAACCGCCATGGCTAGGCCCATCGTCACCGATGCGCAGTTGCGGCACACGCACCGCGCGCTGCGCATCACCACCCCTTTTGATGCCATGTCGGACATGCTGCGCGCCGCTGTTGCAGCTGCGGCCCGCGCCATGGCCACTCGCGACCTCGCACGGTCGCAGCCCCCTTCCGTTGACCTGAAGCGCCGCGCCGCTGGCGACTTCGAAGACTGAACCAAACGAGAGGCTAACCATGCAAAGCGAAGTGACTTTCAAAATCGACACCGACAAGCTGCCGCACTACACGGACGAGCACATTTCCTCGCTCTGGCACGTCGCCCAAGCCAACCCCGCGCCGTTCGGCGACCGAGACGCTGGCGCGCTTGCCGAGCTGATCGGTCGGGAGATCATTCGCCGCTGGCTGCGCTGGGCGGGTGCGCCGCTCTGGAACCACCAGGGCCGCGATCACTATTCGCTGCGGTGCCGGCAAAGCGCTGCCGAGGCAGCTACGCAAGCCGTCGCCCCTGCTGACGATGCCACTACGGAGGTGAAGTGATGCCCGCCAGCAAGCACCGCAAAAATCGCCGTGTGCATCAGCCGCGCGAGAAATGCCTGCCGTCCTGCTTCCGCTTCAGCCGCAAGGCCGAGACGGATCTCCAGCTCCTGCCCCACAGCGAGCTGAGCAAGATTCTCGACGGCGCGGCCACGGAATCCGCCTGGCACACCCTCGCGTTTCGCATCAACGTCGGTCAGGCCGTTGCCACCCTCTACTTCGCGGAGAACGGTGAGCTGCGCGATGCGATGGATGCCGCAGTCATCGCCGTCGCGGACGTCGGCAAGCGCTTCCGCGCTCGCGGCCGCATGGGCGTGACCGGCGACGAATTCCGTGTCATCGGTCAGGGCCTCAACCTGACCGACGACATGCAAAAAGCCTGCACGCGGCGCCAGCTGCTGGTCGCCACGTTGCAGGTGCATGACACGGCCACCGCCGCCGGCCCGGTTCAAACCGGCGATATCGCCTATATCGAGCAAAAAGCATGAGCACGAGCACCGTTTCTCTTCCCGCTTCGTCGTACGCCGAGCGCGTGGCGCAGATCATCTGCAACGGCCTCTACCCGGAGGAAGCCGCCAAGGGCACGATCCTTGCCGATTTCCCGGCCACAACGCGTCAGAACCTGATCACGATTGCCGAGGCCATTCTTGTGGAAGGGCCGCGTGTGGAGCACCCTGCGCTGGAATACGCCTGGTGGGTCTCCAGTTCGCCCGTGTTGGACGATTTGGCGCCAGCGCAACTACTTGTGGGCGAGCCGCTGGATACGTCTACGGGCGCGCCTATCGAAGTCGAGGCGCACCAGGCCGTGCATCTCGAAAAGCCTTGGCGAGCGCGGCTGTCGATGCTGATCTATGCGCTGCATTGGGCCGACCCGAGCAAGGTGATGGCATGACCCCGCGCGAGTACAACGGCCGCGTGGCGGCGCCGCATATCCCCCTCGGCGATGCAGCAGTGGCTGTCGCCTTCTGGCGCGACAAGGAATGGAAGACGTGGGCCGTCGACATCGTGGCCGGCCCAACGAAGAAGCCGACTTACTGCGCGACGTGGTATGCCCGCGCACGCACAGCGGAGACGGCGATTACCTGCGTGCAGCGCAATCTGATCAGCCGCCCGCCCCGAGGTGCGCGATTCACTGCCCGCCTCGCCGGTCCGCGCGAGCTGGGCTGCATCCCGACCCCGCGAACACCGACCACGGAGGCCGCATGATGGGACGACGCGAACAGCGGGTGGCGCTTGTCTGCGCGACGGCCTTGGCGGCAGCGTGTTCTCTGGTTGCCGCGTGGCTGTCGGCGGCCGGTGCCTGGCATCGGGGTGGCACGCTCGGGGAGCGTGCGCTGACCGCTGCAGTGGCCGTCCTGCTGACGCTGGCGGTCCACCAGCTGCCTGCTGCACTGGCTATTGGCAGGCGCATGCCGGCCGCCGGCTGGGCGCTCTGGTGCGCATGTCTGGTCTCCGTGGTGTGGGGTCATCTCGCCTTCTTCGCGGCGGCCAATGGCCATGCCGGCGAGGCGCGCGCACAACGTCAGATCGAGGCCGCCGCGTCGATGCCGGTGGAAGCGCGGGCGGTGGCGCGGCCGCTCGCCGTGGTGACTGCCGAACGGGCCACGCTGCGCGGCGATATCGCGCGGCTGCAGGCCACAGCCGCCAGCTGCCGCAATTGCCCGCTGGGGGCGGCTCGAATTACGGCGCTGCAGCAACGGGCCGAGGCGCTCGACGTGGAGGAACAAGAGGCGCGCCGGGCCATCCGCCAGGACGAGAGCGCCCGTGCCGCTGCGCTGCGCCATGCGGTGCGTGTTGACCAGGCCCGACTCGATCCGGCCGCGCGCCTCTTCGCCGCCGTGACCGGTGCGCACGCGGAAACGGTGCTGCTGGTCACCCAGCTGGTCGCGGTGATCTGCCTGGAACTGGTGGGGTGCGTGCTGTGGCTGCGAGTCGCGTCCCTGGGTACCGCAACCGCCGAGGCGACGTTACCCGCGACCCCGCCGGCGGCACCGGCCGTGACTGCTCGGCCCGAGGTGAGTAACGAAGCCAGTCACGGCGCCAGTCCTGCGGATGACGATCAGGTGGCGGCGGCGGTACGGCGCGGCGAACTCAAGCCGACCGTCGCGGCCATCCGCCAGTTTGTCGGGTGCTCGCAAGCCCGTGCGATGACGATCCGGCGCCGGCTACTCGCGACCGGGACCGCGCCGGATGCGCCGGGAGGTGCCGCATGACGGTGCATTCCGCCACATCGGTCGCGGCCCCCAGCTCGGTCGGCCTGGTGGACGCGGCCGCGCTGCTCGGGGCGCATCCCGAGACGGTGCGGCTCAAGGCCAAGGCCGGGGAGCTACCCGGCCGCAAGGTCGGCAAACGCTGGATGTTCTCAACGATTGCCCTGGAGCGTTACCTCGCCGGACAATGGATCCCGCGAGTTGTGCAAGGCGACCAGGCAAAGGAAGGTGAGCCATGTCGCTCTTCAAACGCAAAGGTAGCAACAACTGGTATTACAAGCTGTACCCCCCGGGCGGCGGGCCTCCGGTACAAGGAAGCACTGGCACCGTCGACCAAAGGCAGGCGCAGGAGCTGCACGACCGCCTGAAGGTGGATCTGTGGAATCAGGCCAAGCTGGGGGCGCGGCCCCGCTACACGTGGAACGATGCCGTGGTGCGCTATGTCGAGGACCGGGCCGGCTTGGCCAGTCTGGAAACCAGCAAGATTCACCTGCGCTGGCTCGACGCGCACCTGAGCGGCGTGGAGCTGGGCCGGATCGACCGCGACCGCGTGGATGCGATTGCCCGGGCCAAACGGGCGGAGCGCCGTACGGTACGGACCAAGCAGGGCGTGAAGGAGCTGGAAGGCACGGTGAGCGCCGGCACCGTGCGGCGCGTGATCGGCGTGCTGACGGCGGTGCTCAATGCTGCGGTGGAGTGTGGGTGGCTGGACAGCGCGCCCAAGCGCAAACGCGCCAAGGTGGCCAGCAAGCGGATCCGCTGGCTGACCGCCGCCGAGGCCGAGCGGCTGCTGGGCGAGTTGCCCGAGCATCTGGCGGACATGGCCCGCTTCAGCCTCGAAACGGGGCTGCGGCGGGCCAACGTGACCGGGCTGCAGTGGTCACAGGTGGATCTGGCGCGGCGCGTGGCGTGGATCCATCCTGACCAGGCGAAGGCGCGTAAGGCCATCACGGTGCCGCTGTCGGACACGGCGGTGGCCGTGCTGCGCCGGCAGCTACCTAAGAAGCGCGAGGCCGAGCACGTCGCGGCGGTGTTCGTCTACCGGGGCAAGCCGGTGCATCAGACGAGCACGGCCGCATGGGGCAAGGCGCTGGACCGCGCGCGGATCCCGGATTTCCGCTGGCACGATCTGCGGCACACCTGGGCGAGCTGGCACGTACAGCGCGGCACGCCGCTGCAGGTGCTCAAGGAGCTGGGCGGCTGGGAAACGATGGAGATGGTGCAGCGGTATGCGCACCTGTCGGCGGACCATCTGGCGCAGTGGGTGGCGCCGCTGACGGAGATGCCGGCGCCGAGGTTAGCTGCAGTTTAGCTACAGTCGCCCTTCGCGGCGGTGGTGGGAAAAGCGGGAAACCCTTGTGGGGATTGGCGCGCCCGGCTGGGATCGAACCAGCAACCCCTGCCTTCGGAGGGCAGTACTCTATCCATTGAGCTACGGGCGCACAGGACGGTTTTGCAACCGGTTTGTGGGTACAGCAGTTGCGGCGGGCGAGTGCCGCTGCAGGAAAGTCGCATAGGATACCGCGTTTGCCCCGTGCCGTCCATGCGGGCCCGCCAGGGGCTTGAGGGAACGTCTCGCAACCGCCGCTTTTTGGCACTGGCGGGGGGCCTTTGGCGCTATAATCGCCAGCTATTTGCGTCAAATCGTGCCCGCCACACCGCCGATGCAATGAGTCGACCGGGGTCAAGGCCGCGCGGCTTGTTGTCGGCGACAATCAGGTCCGGTCCGGGAGACAGTCCGCAGCGCGCAAATAGCAACAGACCCAAGTCAGGCAAGGGCCGCAGCCAGCACGGGCGGTCCGCATGGGGCCGGACAGCGGTCAGCGAGTGACCAAGACCGGGCCAGAATAAGCAAGCCGAGCGTAAGCGGCCAGAAGGTTTCCTGCAAAACTGAGAGTTCTGTATGAGCGACGTCCACAACGAACACGACGAACACGAGTCTCCCATCAAGACCCCGAAGCAACTGATCGCAGTTGTGATCGCGGCTTTCCTGGTGCCGATCATCGTGATCATTCTGCTGGTCAACTTTGTCGGACACGGCTCGACTGAAAGCGCCGGCGCCGCCACCACGGCGGAAGCCGTCAACGACCGCATCAAGCCGGTTGCCTCGCTCGAAATCAAGGATCCCAACGCGCCGCGCGTCTTCAAGACGGGCGAGCAGGTCTACAAGGAAATCTGCGCCGCGTGCCACGCCACCGGCGCAGCGGGCGCACCCAAGTACGCCAACGCCGGCGACTGGACCGCGCGCATCGGCCAGGGCTTTGACGGCCTGATGAAGTCGGTGATAAACGGCAAGGGCGCGATGGCCGCGCGTGCCGGCACCACGCCGGACGACTACGCCGACTACGAACTGGCCCGTGCCGTGGTCTACATGGCCGACGCCGGCGGTGCCAAGTTCCCGGAACCGGCTGCCCCGGCTGCCGCCGCGCCGGCGACTGCCGCAGCCCCTGAAGCCGCCGCCGCTCCGGCCGCCGGTGCCGCGCCTGCACCGGCCGCTCCCTCGGCAGCGGCCCCGGCAGCTGCTGCCGCCGCACCCGCTGCTGCGCCGGCCGCCTCGGCCGACGTGGGCAAGAAGGTCTACGAGCAGGTCTGCGCCGCCTGCCACGCCGCCGGCGTGGCCGGTGCGCCCAAGTTCGGCGACAAGGCCGCCTGGGCGCCGCGCCTGAAGGAAGGCATGGACGCGGTCCACAACTTTGCGCTCAAGGGCAAGGGCGTGATGCCGCCCAAGGGTGGCTACGCCGGCCCGGACGCCGACGTGATCGCCGCCTCGGACTACATGGCCAACGCCGCCAAGTAAGTCCGCCTGCTGCAAACAAAAAGCCCGCGCACATTGCGCGGGCTTTTTTTCGTCCGTACCGCTTGCGCGGCCGCTACACCACGCGCGAGTACCGCGCCCGCGGCACGAAGCGCACCGGCTGCGCGCCATCGTTGGCGGCAACGGCCTGGGCACCCGTGGACGCTGGCCGCGCGGCGTCTTCGCGCAGGTAGCGGTCGAACACCATCGCCACGCGCCGCACCAGCAGCCGGCCCAGCGGCGTCACGGTGATGCGGTCCGGCGCGCATTGCACCAGTCCGTCCGCGCCCAGCGCGGCGAGGTCGGCCAGTTCCGGCGCAAAGGCCGTGCCGAAGCGGATGCCGTGGCGCGCTTCCAGCGCCGGGATATCGAGCACTCCATTGCACATCAGAGCGCCGATGATCTCGCGCCGCAGGTGGTCGTCGGCGCTCATCGCCACGCCGCGCGCCAGCGGCAGGCGGCCGTGGTCGAGCGCGCCGTAGTACTCGTCCAGCGTGCGCGCATTCTGCACGTAGCGCCCCGCGATCGCGCCGATCGCGGAAATGCCGAGCCCGACCTGGTCGTAGCCGGCATGCGTTGAGTAACCCTGGAAGTTGCGCTGCAGCCGCCCTTCGCGCTGGGCCACGGCGAGGTCGTCGTCGGGCAGCGCGAAATGGTCCATACCTATGTAGACGTAGCCCTCGGCGCTCAGCCGCTCGATGGTGGAGACCAGGATGTCGAGCTTCTCGCCGGCGGGCGGCAAGGCGTTTTCATCGATGCGGCGTTGCGGCTTGAACACATGCGGCAGGTGCGCGTAGCTATAGACCGAGAGCCGGTCGGGGCGCAGCGCCAGCACCTGATCGATGGTGCGGCCAAAGCGCGCCGCGGTCTGGTGCGGCAGGCCGTAGATCAGGTCCAGGCTGACCGAGCGGAAACCCAGCGTGCGTGCGGCATCCACCACGGCGCGGGTCTCTTCGAAGGGCTGGATGCGATGGATGGCCTGCTGGACCTCGGGATCGAAATCCTGCACGCCCAGGCTGACGCGGTTGAAGCCCAGTTCGGCCAGCAGCGCCATGCGGGCGTGGTCGACGCGGCGCGGATCGATCTCGATCGAATGCTCGCCCTCGGCCGCCAGCTCGAAATGCTCATGCAGCAGCGCCATCACGCGGCGCATCTCGCCGGGGTCGAGGAAGGTCGGCGTGCCCCCGCCCCAGTGCGACTGCAGCACCTGGCGGCGCGGCCCGAGCCGGTCTGCCACCAGCGCCATTTCGCGGCCCAGGTAGTTGACGTAGCGGGCGCTGCGGCCATGGTCGCGCGTGATGATCTTGTTGCAGCCGCAGTAGTAGCAGATGTTCTCGCAGAACGGGATATGCAGGTACAGCGACAGCGGCGCCGGCGCGTCGGCGCGGCAGGCGGCCAGTGCGTCGTGGTACAGCGACAGGTCGGGGCCGTTGTGGAAGCGGTCGGCCGTCGGGTACGAGGTATAGCGCGGGCCGTTGCCGTCGATGCGGCCGGCCAGCGCACGGAAGTCGGACAGCGCGCGGCGGTCGGGCGCAGGGGAAGTTATGGCAGACGGGATCATGGGGGCGCGGGGGTATGGGTGTATGACGGCCCATCGTAGGGCCGCACCGCCGCCGGCGCGTTGACCGCCGTCAAGCGCGGGCATTGGACCCTGCGGGCGGCAGGCGTCACATTGGTGTCATGTGCGGCGGATACGCTGCGCGCCACCGCCGGCCCGCGCGTCACCTGCCCCCCTGCAATGCCAACTCCCGACCAGACTCCGATGTTTCCGCCGTACCCACCGCTGCGCAGGCTCCTGGCAGCACCGGCCCGGCACCGGCGCCGCCTGCTTGCCGCCGCCGGCGCGGCCCTGGCCCTGCCCGCCTGGCCAGCACTGTCGCAGGCGCGTCGCACGGTCGTGGTCGGCCACCTGCTCGACCGCGGCGGCGCACAAGCCGACCTTGCGCGCGACTACCTGGCCGGGGCCAAGGTCATGTTCGACGCCGTCAACGCCGGCAACGGCCCGGTGCGCATCGCGCACGTGGTCCGCGACGCCGATCCCGACCCGCGCCGCGCGCTGGCGCAGGCGGTGTCGCTGGCCGATACCGACCGCGCCGAGCTGCTGTTCGGCCCGGGCGACCGGCTGTTGCCGGCGCTGGCGGCATCGGCCGAGCTGGGCCGGCGCGGCGTGCAGATCGTGGCGCCGCTGTCGGGCCTTGCGCTGACGGCCGACAACGTCTGGTTCACCCGTGCCGACTACCAGGCCGAACTGGACGCGGCGGTACGCCAGCTGCGCAGCTACGGCATGACCAGCATCGCGCTGGCCCTGGCGCCGGACTTCGCCGCCCCGTCGCTGGCCCGGCTGGAGGCGCAGACCGGGACGCGCGCGGTGCCGCTCGACGCCAATCCCGAGGCCGCCGCCCGGCGCATCGCCGCCACCCGCCCGGGCGCGGTGATCGTGGCGGGCGATACCCTCGCCTACGCCGGACTGGGCCGCGCGCTGGCGGTGCAGGGCTGGTACGGTTTCCTGGTCGGGCTGTCGTCGGTCAGCGCCACCGCCGCGCGCGAAATCCTGGGCGCTGGCTACAACGGCGGCATGGTGCTGACCCAGGTCGCGCCCGGGCCGCAACAGGCCACGCTGCGGGTGGTGAAGGAACACGTGGCGCGCATGAAGCAATACCTGGATGAGCCGCCGTCGCCGGCCACGCTGGCCGGCTATATCGGCGCGGCATGGCTGGCGCGCGCGCTGGCCGGCCTGCGCGGCAGCGGCGCGGCCGAGATGCGGCGGGCACTGCAGGGGCGCGTGGACGTGGGCGATTTCCCGCTCGACTTCACGCACGGGCAGCGCGGCTCGCAGTACGTCACGCTGGCGGCGTCAGCCGCGCGGTAGGGACAGGCGCGCGGGCAGGCCGCCTTCGGGGCGGTTGCTCAGGGTCAGCTCGCCGCCATGGCGCGCGGCAATGTCGGCCGCGATCGACAACCCCATGCCGACCCCGCCGGTGGCGCGGCTGCGCGAGGATTCGACGCAGTAGAACGGCTCGAGCAGCACAGCCGCCATACCAGGTATGCCTGCACCCGGCGTCTTGTCAGCCTGGTATGCCTTTGTATCGGGACTGTAGCGCCCCGTTCAGCCCGGGGCCGTCTTGCCGCCGGTTCCCAGCAGTGCCTTGAGCGCGCCGAGCCGGTCCTTGGGGCTCATCGCCGGGGTTTCATCCACCGGCGCAGGCGCCTCCTCCAGCTTCATCTCGCCGATAAAGCGCGAAGGCTGGCACGAGTAGGTTTCGCGCGCACGCTTGCGCTTCTTGCACCAGCTGACATGCAGGCTGCGCTGGGCGCGGGTGATGCCGACATACATCAGCCGCCGCTCTTCCTCGATCTTCTCGTCGCTCATGTCCTCGTCTTCGCGGCAGTGCGGCAGGATGCCCTCCTCCACACCGACCAGGAACACGTGCGGATACTCCAGCCCCTTGGACGCATGCAGCGTGGACAGCCGCACCGCGTCGGGATCTTCCTCGCGGCCTTCCAGCATGCTCATCAGCGCCACGGTCTGGGTCAGCTCCAGCAGGTTCTTGCCTTCGCTGCCGAAGCCGTCGGCATTGTCGAAACCGGTGGCTTCCTCGCCCTCGGCGCCTTCGGGCTTGGTGCCCTTGCGCTTGAGCCAGTCCAGGAATTCCAGCGTGTTGGTCCAGCGCGACTGCGCCTGCCGTTCGTCGAAGCTGTCGTACAGGTAGGCCTCGTAGTGGATCCCTTCCATCAGGTCGTCCAGCACCACGGTGGCGGGATCCTTGGCCGCGCGGTCGGCCAGCCGTACCATCGATTCGCAGAACACGCGCAGCGGCTCCAGCTGGCGCGGCTGCAGCTTGCCTTCGATACCGCCCATCATCGCGGCCTCGAACAGCGACACCTTGGCCTGTCCGGCAAAGGTGCCCAGCACTTCCAGCGTGGTGTTTCCCACGCCGCGGCGCGGCGTGGTGATGGCGCGGATAAAGGCGGGATCGTCGTCGGGATTGGCAATCAGGCGCAGGTAGGCGCAGATGTCCTTGATCTCGGCCTTGTCGAAGAAGCTCTGGCCGCCTGAAAGCACATAGGGAATGCGCTCGCGCCGCAGGATCTGCTCAAACAGCCGCGCCTGGTGGTTGCCGCGATACAGGATGGCGTAGTCGCGGAACTGCGCGCGGCGCTCGAACTTGTGCGCGGACAGGCGGAACACCACCGACTCGGCCTCGTGCTCCTCGTCGTTCATCGGGTGGATGGCGATGGGGTCGCCCATGCCGTGCTCGCTCCACAGCTTTTTGTCGAACAGCTTGGGATTGTTGGCGATAACCGCGTTGGCCGCTTCCAGGATGCGCACGGTGGAGCGGTAGTTCTGCTCCAGCTTGATCACCTTCAGGTCCGGAAAATCGGTCTGCAGCCCGCGCAGGTTGTCCAGCGTGGCGCCGCGCCAGCCGTAGATGGCCTGGTCGTCGTCGCCCACCGCGGTAAAGGCCGGCGCGCGCAGGTGCGAGCCGCCCGCCAGCAGCTTGAGCAACTGGTACTGGCAGGCGTTGGTGTCCTGGTATTCGTCGACCAGGAAGTAGCGCAGGCGGTTCTGCCACTTGAGCTGCACCGCTTCATTGCGCGCGAACAGTTCGGCCGGCAGGCGGATCAGGTCGTCGAAATCCACCGCCTGGTAGGCATGCAGCGTGGCCACGTAGTTGCGGTAGACCAGCGCGGCCTGGTGCTCGTCGGCATTGGCGGCCTGCGCGATCGCTGCCTCCGGATCGACCATGCCGTTCTTCCACAGCGAGATCGTGCCCTGCACGCCGCGGATCAGCTTCTTGTCGGTGGTGCCGAGCTGCTCCTGGATCAGGCCGAAGCAGTCGTCCGAATCCATGATCGAAAACTGCGGCTTCAGGCCCACGTGCTCGGCCTCCATGCGCAGGATCTGCACCCCGAGCGAGTGGAAGGTACAGACCGTCAGCTGTTTGAGCGGAATGCGCTTGCCCTCGCGCGTAGTCTTGCCCTCCATCAGCTTGCCGATGCGCTCCTGCATCTCCTTGGCGGCCTTGTTGGTAAAGGTGACGGCGGCGATATGGCGCGGCTCGAAGCCCTTGTCCTCGATCAGATGCGCGATCTTCTGCGTGATCACCCGGGTCTTGCCGGAGCCCGCCCCGGCCAGCACCAGGCAAGGGCCGTCCAGGTAGCGGACGGCTTCGGATTGGGCGGAGTTCAGGCCATGGGTCATGCGTGGGATGCGGTTGGAGGCAGGGAAATCGGCAGGAACAGCGGAAGGCCAGGCGGGACACGCCAGCACCCAAAAAACGGGCACGGCGGCAAAGCTGCCGATGTTAACACGCTGGCCGCGGCAGGTCAGTCAGCGCAAACCGCGTTGACACGGCCGGTTGTGTCACCGGCGTAACACTTCGTAAAGGCCGGAGCCAATCGCGCAACCAAACGCTCTAACTAGTATGTCCCCTGGCCTGCGCGGCGGGGTTGACATGCTTGAATCATCACATCGGAGCCAATAATGAAAACCCTGCAGACTTTGACCAAGGTGACCCTGATCGGCGTGACCGTCGCGGCCTTTGCCGGTTGCGCGGATATGACCCCGAAGCAGCGTAATACCGCCATTGGCGCGGGCGCGGGCGCCGTGGGCGGCGCCATCCTCACCGACGGTAGCGCGCTGGGTACGCTGGGTGGCGCGGCCGTGGGCGGCGTGATCGGTAACGTTGTCACCGACGACAAGAAGAAGTAAGCCAGACCACCGCAGCGACAGGTACGGCAGGCTCCCCTGGCCCGTTTGACAAAGGCCGGGGCCTCCCGTACATTGCGCGCATCCGACCGGGAGAGCGCGCATCGCCTGCGCCGCCGAAGGGGTATCACCCGAAAACTCTCAGGCACCACGGACCGATCGGATCGGCATGCAATATGCACACGATGCATGCCGAACTCTGGAGAGCGGCACCCGCCATTCGTGGCGAGCGTGCCCACCGAAGGGGCGCACGAGGACGGGGTCCGGCAGGATCCGCCTTGTAATCTCTCAGGTATCGAGGACAGAGGGGTCATCCGCCGCAGCGGATTGCCACGCCACATTCAGGCGCGGCGAGCGTTGCGGCGGATGGCCCTTTTTTGTTTTCGCCAACCGAGACTGCCCCAGAGGATTCCATGACGCTCCAGGCCACGCCCCTCAACGCCATCCACCGCGCCCTCGGCGCCCGCATGGTTGATTTCGGCGGCTGGGACATGCCGGTCAACTACGGCTCCCAGATCGAAGAACACAATGCTGTGCGCACCGACGCCGGCATGTTCGACGTGTCGCACATGTGCGTGGTCGACCTCGCCGGCGCCAATACCCGCAGCTTCCTGCGCGGCCTGCTGGCCAACAATGTCGACAAGCTGCAGACCCCGGGCAAGGCGCTCTACTCCTGCATGCTGGATGAGAAAGGCGGCGTGATCGACGACCTGATCGTCTACTTCTTTGCCGAGGACCACTTCCGCCTGGTCGTCAACGCCAGCACCGCGCTGGGCGACATCGAATGGATCCGCGCGCGCAATGCCGCCACCGGCAGCGATGTGACCATCACGCCGCGCCGCGAGGACGTTGCGCCTGCAGGCGTGCAGCCTCTGGCGATCGTCGCCGTGCAGGGGCCCAACGCCCGCACCAAAGTGTGGAGCACTTTCCCCTCGACCCAGCCGTCGGACACGCTCAAGCCCTTCAACGCCGCCGTGGTCCAGGACCCGGCCCTCGGCGAGATCATGGTGGCGCGCACCGGCTACACCGGCGAAGACGGCTTCGAACTGGTGGTGCCGGCCGAGAACGTCGCCGCCATCTGGGAAAAGCTGAACGCCGCCGGCGTGCGCCCGGCGGGCCTGGGCGCGCGCGACACGCTGCGCCTGGAAGCCGGCATGAACCTGTACGGCCAGGACATGGATATCAACACCTCGCCGCTGGATGCGGGCCTGGCCTGGACCGTTGACCTGCAGAGCGAGCGTGACTTCACCGGCAAGGCGGCACTGGCCGCGGCCGGTTCGCGCCAGCAATTCCTCGGCCTGATCCTGCGTGACAAAGGCGGCGTCCTGCGCGCCCACCAGAAAGTGATCACGCCGGCCGGTGACGGTGAAATCACCAGCGGCACCTTCAGCCCGTCGCTGTCCCAGTCCATCGCCTTTGCCCGACTGCCCAAGGATGTCGCCGTGGGCGATACCGTGCAGGTGGAGATCCGCGACCGCAAACTCAACGCGACTGTGGTTAAACTGCCGTTTGTGCGTAATGGCAAGGCACTCGTGAGCTGAGGCTCATACCAACGGTCGCCCTCGCCTGCCGGCAGCTTCGCCGGGCAGGCATCACCCAACAAGAAACAAATCTGTATCCGGAGAACCTTCATGAATTTCCCCGCTGACCTCAAGTACACCGAGTCGCATGAGTGGGTACGCGTCGAAGCCGACGGCACGCTCACCATCGGCATCACCGACCATGCGCAGGACGCGCTGGGCGACATCGTCTTCCTGGAACTGCCCGAAGTGGGCAAGTCGGTCGGTGCCGGCGACGCGCTGGCAGTGGTGGAATCGGTAAAAGCCGCTTCCGACATCTACGCCCCCGTGGCCGGCGAAGTGATCGCCGTCAACGAGGCCGCCACGGCTGCCCCGGAGAGCGTCAACGCCGACGCCTTCGACGCGTGGCTGTTCAAGCTCAAGCCGGCCAACGGCGACGACGTCAACGGCCTGATGTCGGCCGACGCCTACAAGGCCAGCGTCGGCGCCTGACGCCGGCCGCGCCGGTCCATGGTTGGACCGGCCACTGCAGACTGACGCGCGCCGTCCCGGCTGACCACCGGCCGGCGCGCACCCCACGAGGTTCTTGCCAATGAACGCCCCGCTTCCCATGAACGCCGCCCAAGTGAACCGGCCCACGCTGGCCGAACTGGAGGCGCGCGACGCCTTCGCCGCCCGCCATATCGGCCCCGATACCCCCGAACAGCAGCACATGCTGAAGGTGCTCGGCTATGACAGCCGCGCCGCGCTGATCGACGCCGTCATCCCCGCCGCCATCCGCCGCCGCGACGGCATGCCGATGGGCGAGTTCACCGAGCCGCTGAGCGAGGAAGCCGCGCTGGCAAGGCTGCGCGGGCTGGCAGGCAAGAACAGGGTGCTGAAGAGCTTTATCGGCCAGGGCTACTACAACACCGTCACGCCCGGCGTCATCCTGCGCAATATCTTCGAGAACCCGGCCTGGTACACCGCCTACACGCCCTACCAGCCGGAAATCTCGCAAGGCCGCCTGGAAGCGATGCTGAACTTCCAGCAGATGGTCACCGACCTGACCGGGCTGGATATCGCCAATGCGTCGATGCTGGATGAAGGCACTGCCGCGGCCGAAGCCATGACGCTGCTGCAGCGCGTGAACAAGCACGATTCGAACACCTTCTACGTGGCCGACGACGTGCTGCCGCAGACGCTGGAAGTGGTACGCACGCGCGCGCTGCCGATGGGCATCGAAGTCAAGGTCGGCCCCGCCGCCGATGCCGCCGCGGCCAACGCCTTCGGCGTGCTGCTGCAGTATCCGGGCGTAAACGGCGACGTCAACGACTACCGCGCCATCGCCGACGCCGTGCACGCCGCCGGCGGCCTGGTGGTGGCTGCCGCCGACCTGCTGGCGCTGACGCTGATCGCCGCGCCTGGCGAATGGGGCGCCGACGTGGCCGTGGGCAACTCGCAGCGCTTCGGCGTACCGCTGGGCTTCGGCGGCCCGCACGCCGGCTATATGGCGGTGAAGGACGCCTTCAAGCGCTCGATGCCGGGCCGCCTGGTGGGCGTGACCATCGATGCGCAGGGCAACAAGGCCTATCGCCTGGCCCTGCAGACGCGCGAGCAGCATATCCGCCGCGAGAAGGCCACCTCGAACATCTGTACTGCGCAGGTGCTGCTGGCCGTAATGGCCTCGATGTATGCCGTCTACCACGGTCCGCAGGGCCTGAAGCGCATCGCGCAGCGCGTGCATCGCCTGACCGCGACGCTGGCCGCCGGCCTGGAAAAGCTCGGCTTCGCGCGCACCAACGCCAGCTTCTTCGATACGCTGACGCTGGAAACCGGCTTCAACACCGATGCCATCCATGCCGCGGCCACCGCGCGCGGCATCAACCTGCGCCATATCAGCGCCACGCGCGTCGGCATCTCGCTGGACGAGACCGCTACCCGTGCCGACGTGGTCGCGCTATGGGAAGTATTCATGCAGGGCAAGCCGTTGCCCGCGGACGTGGACTTCGACAAGCTCGAGGCCGTCGCGCAGGACGGCTTCCCCTCCGAACTGGCACGCACCGGCGAATACCTGACCCACCCGGTGTTCAACACGCACCACGCCGAACACGAGATGCTGCGCTACCTGCGCATGCTGGCCGACAAGGACCTGGCGCTGGACCGCACCATGATCCCGCTGGGCTCGTGCACGATGAAGCTGAACGCCACCAGCGAGATGATCCCGGTGACCTGGCCCGAATTCAGCCAGATCCACCCGTTCGCGCCGCTGGACCAGACCGTGGGCTACCGCGAGATGATCGACCAGCTCGAGGCCATGCTGTGCGCCGCCACCGGCTACGCCGCGGTGAGCCTGCAACCCAACGCCGGCTCGCAGGGCGAGTACGCGGGCCTGCTGATCATCCACGCCTACCACGCCAGCCGCGGCGAGAGCCATCGCGACATCTGCCTGATTCCGTCGTCCGCACACGGCACCAATCCGGCGTCGGCGCAGATGGCCGGCATGAAGGTGGTGGTCGTAGCCTGCGATGAGGACGGCAACGTCGACCTGCAAGACCTGGCGAAGAAGGCCGAGCAGCACAGCAAGAACCTGGCGGCGATCATGATCACCTACCCGTCCACGCATGGCGTGTTCGAGCAGGGCGTGCAGCAGATTTGCGAGATCGTGCACCAGCACGGCGGCCAGGTGTACGTGGACGGCGCCAACATGAACGCCATGGTCGGCACCGCCGCGCCGGGCCAGTTCGGCGGCGACGTGTCGCACCTGAACCTGCACAAGACCTTCTGCATCCCGCACGGCGGCGGCGGCCCGGGCGTGGGCCCGGTTGCAGTCGGCGCGCACCTGGCTGACTTCCTGCCCAACCAGGACAGCGTCGGCTATCGCCGCGACGACCGCGGCATCGGCGGCGTTTCGGCGGCGCCGTTCGGCTCGGCCAGCATCCTGCCGATCTCGTGGATGTATATCGCGATGATGGGTTCGGCCGGCCTGACCGCCGCCACCGAGAACGCGATCCTGGCGGCCAACTATGTCGCCAAGCGCCTGGCCCCGTACTACCCGGTGCTGTACACCGGCCAGCACGACCTGGTCGCGCACGAGTGCATCCTGGACCTGCGCCCGCTGCAGAAGGACACCGGCATCAGCAATGAAGACGTGGCCAAGCGCCTGATGGACTACGGCTTCCACGCCCCGACCATGAGCTTCCCGGTGCCGGGCACGCTGATGATCGAGCCGACCGAGAGCGAGGCGCTGCACGAGCTGGACCGCTTTATCGACGCGATGATCGCGATCCGCCAGGAAATCGGCCGCGTTGCCGACGGCACCTTCGACCGCGACGACAACCCGCTCAAGCACGCGCCGCACACGGCCGCGGTGGTGACCGCCGACGAGTGGACCCACAAGTACACGCGCGAGGAAGCCGCGTACCCGGTGGCATCGCTGCGCACGCAGAAGTACTGGCCGCCGGTCGGCCGTGCCGACAACGTGTATGGTGACCGCAACCTGTTCTGCGCCTGCGTGCCGGTCAGCGACTACGTGGTGGACTGAGGCGTAGCGCCCCCCCCCCCCCCCCGGCCCGGTCACGATGACCGCCATCGCAGCCATCGACATGGCCTTGTGGGATATCAAGGGCAAGCTGGCCGGCATGCCGGTGTACCAGTTGCTGGGCGGCAGAAGCCGGTGGGGGCTGATGGTGTATGGCCATGCCAACGGGCGCGACCACGCCGAGGCCGTGGAGGCCGTGCAGCGTCATGTGGAGCAGGGCTACAAGGCCATCCGCGTGCAGTCCGGCGTGCCCGGCCTGGGCAAGGTGTATGGCGTGGGCAAGGGTGGCGGGCATTATGAGCCCGCCGAGAAAGGCCTGCCGTCGGAAGAGCCCTGGGATACTTCGCTCTACCTGCGCCATACGCCTGAACTGTTCCGCAAGGTGCGCGACGCCGTGGGTTTCGGGCCCCACCTGCTGCACGACGCCCACCATCGCCTGACGCCGATCGAGGCCGCGCGGCTCGGCAAGGCGCTAGAGCCCTTCAGCCTGTTCTGGCTGGAAGACGCCACGCCGGCAGAGAACCAGGAGGCGTTCCGGCTGATCCGCCAGCACACCACCACGCCGCTGGCCGTGGGGGAAGTCTTCAACTCGGTCTGGGACTGCAAGACGCTGATCAGCGAGCAACTGGTCGACTACATCCGCGCCACCATCGTGCACGCGGGCGGCATCACCCATGTGCGGCGCATCGCGGATTTTGCGGCCATGTACCAGGTGCGTACTGGGTTCCATGGGGCGACCGACCTGTCGCCGGTGTGCATGGCGGCCGCGGTCAACTTCGGGCTGTGGGCGCCCAACTTCGGCATCCAGGAACTGATGCCGCACAGCGAACTGACTGATGCGGTCTTTCCCCACAACTACCGCTTTGAAGACGGCTACCTGGTCATGGACGAGGTGCCGGGCCTTGGTGTCGATATCGACGAAGCACTGGCCGCAAAGTATCCCTACGAACGTGCCTACCTGCCGGTTGCGCGGCTGGCGGATGGCGCGATGTGGCACTGGTAGCCGGAGTTTCCGATGCTTAGCATTGTTGTCGAAGAACCCAACAGCATGGCCGTATGCGAGCGGCCAATGCCGGAGCCCGCTGCCGGCGAGGTGCGCGTACGCGTGCGCTATGCCGGCATCTGCGGTTCCGACCTGCATATCTTCCGCGGTCACAATCCGTTCGTGGCGTATCCGCGCGTCATCGGCCACGAGTTCGTCGGCACCATCGATGCCGTGGGTGCCGGGGTGGATGCGTCGCGCATCGGCCAGCGCGTGGTGGCGGATCCGGTCATCAGTTGCGGACAATGCCACGCATGCCGGATCGGCCGCCAGAACGTGTGCAGCCGGCTCCAGGTGATCGGGGTGCATCGCGACGGAGGCTTCAGCGAGTACGCCTGCGTGCCGGCCGGCAATGCCTATGTGATTCCGGACGGCATGCCCGAAGCCAGCGCTTCGGTGATCGAGCCGTTTGCCGTGGCTGCCAATGTCACGCACCGCACCGGCGTGCTTGCGCAGGATGTGGCATTGATCTATGGCGCGGGGCCGGTCGGGCTCAACCTGATGCAGGTACTCAAGCGCGTCCATGGCATCCGCGCCTTCATCACGGATCACCTCGACGAGCGCCTGGCGCTAGCGCGGCAATGCGGTGCGGGAGAGGACGAAGTCATCAACACCGCGCGCGAGCCCCTCGAACAGGCGCTGGCGGCGCGAGGCGTGGAAGGCGGTCCGACACTGATCTTCGATGCCGTATGCCATCCGGCCATCCTGGAGGAGGCCGTGCGCATTGCGGCACCGGCCGGGCGTATCGGGGTATTGGGCTTTTCACCGACGCCATCGGCGATCCCGCAGCAGGAACTCACCAGGAAGGAATTGACGCTGTATGCCTCGCGGCTTAACTGCGCGATGTTCCCGACGGTGATTGACTGGATCGCGAAAGGCCTGGTCAATCCCGGGAAAATTGTCACGCACCACGTCGATTTTCGCGATGTTGCCGGCGCGTTTGCACTGGCCGAGGGCAATCCGGGCAAATGCTGCAAGGTGCTGCTTGACTTTGGCCATGGTGGCTGACATGGCGGATTTCGGGCTCATCGGGATTCCTCACGCAGGTGAGTTGCCGGGCGTACGGCGCAACTTGCATAACCTGGCCCAGCGTTCGGCCGCCAAGCGGCAGGCGGATCGTCGCGAGCTGGAACAGACGTTGGCGCGGCTGACAGGGCGGGGTGTCTGAAGCGTCGACGACCCTTGCGTAATCAGCAGGTGGCGCTTGACGCGCATTCTCTCTTCGTTCACCTTATGTCCCCGGCAGGGCCGGCGTCCCATTGCGGCGCCAGGCTTTGTGCGGCGATCGCGCCAGCGCAGCCCGCGGCCGAACAACAAATGGTGACCAAAGGGAGACCATCGCAATGAGCAAGCTACTGCTCGGACCCGTGCTGTCGTTTCGTGGCCTCGGAACGGATGGCTCATGGAAGGTGACGGTGCTCATCGGCATCGAAGATCAAGCCAGGGTTCCTCCGGTCACCGTGGAGGGCCGCAAGGCCGGCAAGCCGGTGATCCTGCTGCAGCATGCGGGCCACACCTATCTGCGCTACGACTTGTCCTGCAAGCTGCGCAAGAACGAACGGCGGGTACCGTACAGCATCGAAGGTGTCGGGGAAGCGTGGCACTTTACCGTGCCCGGCAAGGGCTACGCGCCGCGCATGGCCTATGTTTCGTGCAACGGATTCTCCGACCCGAGCGGCATGCGCAAGCTGGTCAAGGCTGAGAATGCGGTTTGGGCGGACTTGCTGTGCAACCACGACAAGGACATCCGTCCGGCAGGCTATGAGCTGGACAAGGAGCAGCTCTGGCACGAGGCGCGTACCCATGACCAGGGCAACCAGCGCTTCCATCTGATGCTGATGGGCGGCGACCAGATCTACTTCGATTCGATCTGGGAAGACCTCAAGCTGCTGAAGCGCTGGATCGGGTTGACGCGCGAGGAGCAGCTGCAGTACCCGGTGGATGCTGACCTCGAGAAGGAAATCGAGGACTACTATTTCAAGCACTACAGCGAGCGCTGGCTGCCTCATGCAAGGTCAGGGTGGGGTAGCGCAGACAAGCCGCTCGATGCTGCCCAGGCCATGGCACGGATCCCCACGGTGATGATGTGGGATGATCATGACATCTTCGACGGCTGGGGTTCCTATAGCTCCGAGATGCAGCGCAGTCCGTTGTTCCAGCGGCTGTTCTTCCATGCGCGCCGGGCCTTCTGGGTGTTCCAGATGCAGCATGCTGTCGAGCAGCTTCCCGACCTGGTGCCGCGCACTGACGTCAGGGTCCGGTCTGACGATCCATTGTTCGAACCGGTCAAGTGGTCTCAGGTGCTGTCCGGCGACAAGCTTGCGCTGCCGTTGCTGGACGAGCAGCCGGGGTTCACGTTCGCGCATTCGGCTGGCCCAGTCAGCGTGATCGTTGCCGACCTGAGGACCGAACGATCCCAGGAACAGGTGCTTGGACCCGGTACCTGGGGCGCACTGCAGCGGTGGCTGTCGGGGATCGAGTCGGGCGATGCCGCCAGCCCCGGCGGCATCAATTGCCAGCATCTGCTGCTGATGTCTTCCGTGCCCGTGGTGCATCCCAAGCTGTCGCTGGCCGAAGCCTTCCTGGACAACTTTGGCCAGGATCATGTGCTCGACAGCAGTGCCGATGACCTCAAGGACCACTGGACCCACGACGACCACGAGGGCGAGAGGAAGCGCCTGGTGGAGACCTTGCTCAAGACCGCCAGCCAGAAGCAGCTGCGGGTCACGATCATCTCTGGCGATGTCCATGTCGCGGCCTGGGGTGTCGCCTGCAGGAAAGATGTGGGGCCGAAGGACAACTGGGCGCAGATACAGCAGCTGACCAGTACTGCCGTGGTGCATCCCTCGCTGGTCGGGGTCATGGAGCGTCTGTTCTTCCATGTGCTGAACAACGTCGCTCAGTCGAAGCAGGCGCTTGATGTCAACTTGTCCGCGGAAATGATGCTCTTCCCCGGATCCAACCGGTACGTGATGCCGGCCAGGAACTGGCTTGCGATCGAGTTGGACCGGGGCACGGACAACCCGAACGGCTGCAAGCTGTGGGCGACGTGGCGGTGCGAGACCAAGGCGGCGTTCACCAATCACCTGCTGGCTACCGATCCGGTGAACTTATAATCTGGATCGAGTCAGAGAGTAGGGCGAGGCGGTGTGCTCAGGCATGCGTGCCCATGCCTCGCCGATTCAAACCCCATCCGCGGAGGATTCATACCATGCGCCATTGATGCCGCCGTCTGCATGACGGCCAGTCTCCACCGCCCCCAAGCAGGGGAGTTCCTGGCATCCCTGGAATCCCGCATGTCAAATCCCAAGCTGACGCTGGAAAGCGTTTCCTACGTCCTGCCCGACGGCCGGACGCTCTTCTCTGAACTGTCCGAGCAATTCGACGATCGTCCCACCGGCCTGGTCGGGCGCAACGGTATCGGCAAGTCCGTGCTGGCGCGCATCCTGGGCGGGGAGCTGGAGCCCTCCGCGGGGCGTTGCGTGCGGTCGGGCAGCGTGCATTACCTGTCCCAGCAGGCCGCGCATGCCGTGCAGACGTCGGTGGCCGGGCTGGCTGGCGTGCAATCGATGCTGGATGCGCTGCAGCGCATCGAGGCCGGCAGCGCCGCGGCGCAAGACTTCGATGACGTCGGCGAGCACTGGAACATGCCGCAACGGTTGCGGCAGGAGCTGGAGCGCAATGGCCTGGGCCACCTCCAGGCGCACACCCCGGCGAGCACCCTGAGCGGCGGCGAAGCCATGCGCGTGGCACTGATCGGTGCGTTGCTGTCGGATGCCGATTTCCTGATCCTCGACGAACCCAGCAATCATCTGGACCGGCCGAACCGGCTGGCGCTGATCGCGCAACTGCAACGCTGGCAGCGCGGCCTGCTGGTGGTCAGCCATGACCGGCAGTTGCTTGAGGGCATGGCGCGCATCGTCGAGCTGTCGTCGCTCGGACTGCGCAGTTATGGCGGCGGCTATTCGTTCTATGCGCAATGCAAGGCGCAGGAGCGCGAGAACGCCTTGCAGCAGCTGGATCAGCGCAAGCTCGAACGCAAGCGGGAAGAGCAGTCGCTGCGTGCGCAGCGTGAGCGCCAGGAGCGGCGGCAGGCCCGTGGCAACCGGCAGGCGCGCGATGCCAACCAGGCCAGCATCCTGCTGGGCCGGCAGAAGGAGCGCAGCCAGGCCTCGGCGGGCAGGCTGCGCCTGCAGCAGGCCGCCACGCGCGAAGCGCTCGATGCGCGCGTGCGCGACGCCGCGCAACAGGTGGAGGACGATGCCGCGATCGTATTGCTCGCGTTGCCTGTCAGTCAGGCCGCGCAACGCCGCGTGGCTGAACTGGACGAGGTCGACCTGCCGTTCGTGCCGGCCGCCACGCGCCGCATCAGCCTGATGCTGACGGGCCAGCAGCGCGTGGGCGTCGTCGGCCCCAATGGCTGCGGCAAATCCACCTTGCTCAGGCTGCTGGCCGGCCAGTTGCAGCCGCTTGCCGGCCGCTGCGCGGTGCATGCCGAGCGCGCCTATCTCGACCAGCAACTGGCCGGCCTGCTGCCGCAGCGCTCAACCATCGAACAGATGCTGGCCGCCAACCACACCGCCGGGGAGGCGGCATTGCGCACGCGGCTGGCGCTGCTGGATCTCGATGCGCAGAAGGCCACCGCGCCCAGCGGCCTGCTCAGCGGCGGCGAGCGCCTGAAGGCCGCGCTGGCTTGTACCTTGTATGCCGATCCGCCGGCACAGCTGCTGTTGTTCGATGAACCCAGCAACCACCTGGACCTGCCGTCCGTGCAGGCGGTGGAGACGATGCTGCGCGGCTATCAGGGCGCATTGGTGGTGGTGTCCCACGACGATGTGTTCATGGGCAGCCTGGGGCTGACCCATCGCCTGGCGGCAACGCCGGACGGGTGGAAGCTGGAACCCTGGTAGGCGGTCTATTTATACCCGGATGATATTGACATCGTATTTTATCCGGGTAATATTCGGAAATCGTCTCCCAGGGGCATCCGCATGACCAACGCAACGCTTCACAGCTACACCACCTTCGACGGCCACCGGCGTATCGCCACGGGCCCGCTGCAAGCCAATGCGCTGGCGCTCAAGCGTGCGCTGGAAGCCGGCGCGGGCGGACCCGTGCTGGTTTTCGACGACGGCACCGGGCGCTCGATCGACCTGGATACGAGCGGGACGGAGGCCGCCGTACTTGAGCGCACGGCAGAGCGCGCCGCGCAGCTCGAATCCGTGCGGCAGCCAGCCGGCGACAACGACGAAGCAGCGGACGTGGCCGAGCCCCGGGGCCGCGGGCGCCCGAAGCTTGGCGTGGTGTCGCGCGAGGTGACGCTGCTGCCGCGCCATTGGCAATGGCTGGCCGCCCAGCCAGGCGGGGCATCGGTGGCCCTGCGCAAGCTGGTCGAGCAGGCGCGCGGGGACCACGCGGACAAGGACCGCAGCCGCCGCGCCAGCGAACGGGCCTACCACTTCATGGTGGCGATGGCGGGAGATTTGCCCGGCTTCGAGGAGGCCACGCGGGCCTTGTTCGCGGGCGATGTGGCGGGCTTTGCGCAGCGGCTCGAGGCATGGCCGGCGGATATCCGCGAACACGCGATGCGCCTTGCGGACAGCAACGCCTGAACGGCTCCGCGGGCCTGGTCAGATGCCGCCCAGCAGGTCATGCGCATCCACGATCGCATAGGCGATCTCGGGATGCTCTTCCATGCTGCGGCGGATGGCGGCTGGGATCGACTGGCGGATCTTGCGGCACAGGCCGGGCTGCTCCTGCACCTGGATGCTGATGCCGCGCACCGTGCGCACGCCGCGCGCGCTGGGGGTAATGGTGAGCACGATGCCCAGCTGGGTCTGCATCAGGCTTTCCATGCGCTGCAATTCAGCCAGGCTGGTCAGGCGCTCAAGCCGTTCGACCAGCCGCTTTTCTTCGGCCCGGGTGAGCCGCAGCACGCGCAGGTCGGCGTTGGGGTCACTCAGCAAGGCTTCGCGCCCGCAGATACAGGCGCCGGGCGGGCATTCCGTGCGAAGAGGGAACGGCGCGTTCATGTGGGGCGCGGCCACAAGGCCGCAAGATAGCGGGGACGATGACCGGATATGTTAATTCAGGTTGCCGGTCGCCGGTTGCCCGTTGTGGGCACGCCATCTTTCCCGCAGGCCCTCAGGTCTTCCCTCTGGCAATGTCTGGTTGCGCGGGCATGGTTCAGTCCAGCTGCTCGATATGGGCCGACGTAATCAGGGCACGCCACTTGGCGGTCTCGGCATCGATCAGCTGCCGGAGCTGCGCGGGCGAGCCGCCGGCAGGCTCGGCGCCCAGCGCGGCGCCTGTTTGCCGAGGTCGAGCAGGTCTATAGCGGCGTACAGCGCGTCAACGACCTGGCTGCGGCGTGCCCACGCGCGTCGACTACCGCAGCGTCACCTTCGACGAACTGGTCGGCATTTTCCTGAGCGGTCGGGCCGACGTCGGCGTGTCGATGGTGCCGGCGGGGCATCCGACGCTGTCGTCCACGCTGCTCGGGCGCCAGCCGATGCTGTGCGTGTTGCCGCCGGACCATCCGCTCGCAGGCCGCGAGGTGGTGACGCCGGAGGATGTTGCCGGCAGCGCGTGGATCGGCTATCCGCCCGACACGCCGCTGGGCCGTGCGCTGGCCGGCTTCTTCGGCGACAGCGACAGCGGCGCCCCCGCCATCGAGGTGCATTCGCCGGTCACGGCATGCGCCTTTGTGCAGCAGGGCCTGGGGCTGGCGCTGGTGGATGCGTGGAGCGTGACGCCGGCCATGCGCGCGGCGCTGGCGGTGCGGCCGGTGTTGCCCGCGGTCGGCCTGGAAATCTGCGCGACCCATTCCGGCCTGGCGCCGCTGCCATTGGCGGGGCGCCGCTTCCTGGCCTCGATCGGTAAAGTGCTACGCGACATCCAGCCGCCTGCCGCGTGCGCGCAGGGGTAATCCGGCAGCAAATGCCGATCCGGTCTATGCTCGCGGCAGCGGTGCGGCCCGACGGCCCCCGACCACAGGAATTTCCAACCAAGGCCTGCACAGGAGACCCCATGGCACTCTCGATGTACGAAGTCTCGATTCCCTTGTTCATCCGCGCGCTCGGCAATCTCGCCGCGATCCTGGACAAGGGCGCGGCCCACGCCCAGGCGCAGGGCATGGACCCGGCCGACCTGATCCAGACCCGCCTGATCGCCGACATGGATGCGCTGCCGGCACAGGTGCAGCGCGCCAGCGACGCCGCCAAGGGCTGCGCCGCGCGGCTGGCAGGCATCGAGGTGCCTTCGTTCGCCGATACCGAAACCACCTTTGCCGAACTGCGGGACCGCATCGCCCGCACCATCGGGTTCCTGGAGCAGATCACGCCTGAGCAGCTGGAAGGCAGCGAGCAGCGCGCGATCGAGCTGAAGCTGCGCCAGGGGCCGATGACATTCGACGGCAAGTCCTACCTGCTGGGTTTTGCGCTGCCCAACTTCTATTTTCACGTGACCACGGCCTATGACATCCTGCGCCACAAGGGCGTGCAGATTGGCAAGCGCGACTACCTGGGGCTGAAGTAAGAAGCCGAGCGGGGCCAGTAGGAAAAAGCCGGGCGCGGATCCCGGCTTTTTCATTGTCGAACAGCAGCTTGGGCGGCAGCCGCCGGTCAGCGCGATCAGCACCGGGGCGCCGATGGCGGCCCTTTGCAGCAAAACCGGGTGATCTGCAGGAGATATTTGCCGCGCGCCTGGCCGGCGGCCGGGACCGCATCCCGCCAGCCTCTAAGCGGAAACCCTGACCCCTCTGGTATACTTGCATTACGTCCGGACCGGCCGGACGCAGCCTGCGACAGGCCACAGGCGGTTCCTCCGGCAGTGCCCGGAGCCATGCACGGAAAACCCGGTGCACACCGCCCGCGCTGCCAGCCATGCGGCGCCGATCCGGGAGCCCGAGCCCAGATCCGTGATACTTGTTATCCGGCCTTTGCCCAATACCTGTTGAAACCCCGGCCAGCCCAAGGGCGGCCGAATGCCCGTTAACGGTCCCCAAACGGTCCCAGAGAGACCCCCCACGCATGACTTACGCCGTCAAGGAAATCTTCTATACGCTGCAGGGCGAAGGCGCCAACGCCGGCCGCGCCGCGGTGTTCTGCCGCTTTGCCGGCTGCAACCTGTGGAGCGGCCGCGAAGAAGACCGCGCCAGCGCGGTGTGCCAGTTCTGCGATACGGATTTCGTCGGCACCGATGGCACGCGCGGCGGCAAGTACCGCACGGCCGAGGAACTGGCCGCGGTGGTCGCGTCGGAATGGCCGCAGGGCGCCGGCGGCCAGCCGCTGGTGGTCTGCACCGGGGGCGAGCCGCTGCTGCAACTGGACGCGCCGCTGATCGACGCGCTGCATGCGCAGGGCTTCGAGATTGCGATCGAAACCAACGGCACCATCGCCGTGCCGCCGGGCATCGACTGGGTCTGCGTCAGCCCCAAGATGGGCTCGGAACTGGTGGTCACGCGTGGTGACGAGCTCAAAGTCGTGATCCCGCAGGAGGGCCAGGACTTTGCCGCATACGAGCAGCTTGATTTCCGCCATTTCCTGGTGCAGGCCATGGATGGCCCGCTGGCGAGGGAAAATACCGCCGCCGCGGTGGCGTTCTGCCAGCGCCATCCGCGCTGGCGGCTGTCGCTGCAGACTCACAAGCTGCTCGGCATCCGCTGAGCGGCGCGGCATCCACGGTATCGACAGGTCGCCCAACGGGCGGCAAAACGTACACAATACAGGCTTCGGACGCGCGCGCAGTGTCCGTCCCAACGCAGGCGGCCGGCACCGGCGCCGGTACACATGAGCAAACAAGTTTCCATTACCCGCCGGCTGGAGTTCGACTCCGGCCACCGCATCCCGAACCACTGCGGCCAGTGCCGCAATATCCACGGACACCGCTACCGGCTGGACCTGACGCTGTCGGGCGAGGTCCTGCACCGCGAGGGCGCGTCGGATGACGGCATGATCCTGGACTTCGGCGACATCAAGGCGCTCGCCAACGAGCACCTGGTCAACAAGTGGGACCATGCCTTCCTGATCTACCGTGGTGACACCGCGCTGCTGAACTTCCTGCAATCGATGGAAGGGCACAAGACCGTGGTGCTGGACGCGATCCCGACGGTCGAGAACCTGGCCCAGGTTGCCTTCGACATCCTGGCGCCGGTGTTCAAGGACTGCTTCGGTCACCACCTGCAGCTGACCAGGCTGGTGCTGTTCGAAACGCCCAACTGCTGGGCGGAAGTGAGCGCGCCCGCGGTGCTGCCGGCGCAGGACTGAGCGGGGACGATGCCAGAGACGCCACCGCTGCCGTTGCGCGCGCTGCGCGCCCTGCCTGAAGACCCGGCCGAGGCTGCCGAGCGCGACGCGCGTTACATGCGCGCCGCGCTGGAAGAAGCCCGCCTGGCCGAAGCCGCCGGCGAAGTGCCGGTGGGCGCGGTGGTGGTCTGGAACGACACCATCATCGCTCGCGGCCACAACCTGCCGATCCGCTCGGTGGACCCGTCCGCCCATGCCGAGATGCAGGCGCTGCGCGCCGCCGCCCAGGTGATCGGCAACTACCGCATGCCCGAGTGCGAGCTGTACGTGACGCTGGAACCGTGCGTCATGTGCAGCGGCGCGATCCTGCACGCGCGGCTGCGCCACGTGGTGTTCGGTGCAGCCGACCCCAAGACCGGCGCCGCCGGCAGCGTGCTCAACCTGTTCGAGCAGGCGCAGCTCAACCACCAGACCACCATTGCCGGCGGGGTGCTGGCCGACACCTGCGGCCAGATGCTGAAGGATTTCTTCGGCGCGCGCCGCCGGGCGCAGAAAGCCGCGCAGAAGGCCGCACAGCAGGACGCCGCCGCGCCTGTCACCGATCCCGACAAGAACAACGACACCGAAGCATGAGCACGCCGAACAGCAGGCCGCCGCATACCGAAGTCCGACTGATCGCCTCGTCCGGGTATCCGCACGACGTCGCCATTGCCGCGCGCGGCTGTGCCTGGCTCAAGCATCATGGCTACCACATGACCAACCCCGACGTGCTGGCGCGGCGCTACCTGCGCTTTGGCGGCACGGATGCAGAGCGGCTGGCCGACCTCCATGCCATCGGCACCGGCGCGCCGCACGAGCTGACGCTGGCGGTGCGCGGCGGCTATGGCATCGCGCGGCTGCTGGCGCAAGTCGACTTTGCCCGCATCGCCGCGCAGGCCAGCGCCAGCGGCACGCCCATCGTCGGCCACAGCGACTTCACCGCGTTCCAGCTGGCCTGCCTGGCGGCGACGGGTGCCGTCACCTTTGCGGGGCCGATGCTGCTGGCGGATTTTGGTGCCGAGGTGGTGGATCCCTTCATGTGGGAGCATTTCGAAGGCATCCTGCGCAACCCGGCGTACAGCGTCGATGTCGCGGCGCCGCAGTCGGGCGGACAACCGTTCTCAGGCAGCGTGGAAGGCACGCTCTGGGGCGGCAACCTGGCCATGCTGTGCAGCCTGCTGGGCACGCCTTTCATGCCGCAGGTGGAGGGCGGGGTGCTGTTCCTGGAAGACATCAACGAGCCACCGTACCGGGTGGAGCGCATGCTGATCCAGCTGCAGCAGGCCGGCGTGCTGGGCGCGCAGCGCGCCATCGTGCTGGGCGATTTCTCCAATTACCGCGTCACCGACTACGACAACGGCTACGACATGGACGCAGTGGTGGCCTACCTGCGCGACCAGTTGCCGGTGCCGGTGCTGACCGGGCTGCCGTTCGGCCACTGCGCGCGCAAGCTGACGCTGCCGGTCGGCGCCCAGGTGCGGCTGGCCGCACGTGCGGATGGCTTCAGCATGGCGTTTTCCGGCTATCCGGTGCTGCCGCCACTGGCCTGACCGGCCGCATCGTCCAATGCCGCGCATCCGGGTGCAAGGAATGCGTCCGGATGATAGAATGTAGGGTTATTTCCTGACTTCCTGCCGGGTTCTCGCATGAACCGGGCGCGGCCCGTGCCGCATCGCCAGCCATGGCCGCCGGATGACTCCGGGCCAGCGCGATGCATCTCCGGCAAGGCCCGTCCCTGAGCGGCATGGGGTGCGCCTCGTGTGCAAAACCGGCAAGCCGCGGCCAGCGCCGCGGCGCCACAATCTCCAGACAAGGTTCAAGACGTGCTTTCTACCGCAAACATCACCATGCAGTTCGGCCCCAAGCCGTTGTTCGAGAATATCTCGGTCAAATTCGGCGAGGGCAACCGCTACGGCCTGATCGGCGCGAACGGTTGCGGCAAGTCCACCTTCATGAAGATCCTGGGCGGCGACCTGGAACCGTCGTCGGGCAACGTCATGCTGGAGCCGGGCGTGCGTCTGGGCAAGCTGCGCCAGGACCAGTTCGCCTATGAAGACATGCGCGTGCTGGACGTGGTGATGATGGGCCACACCGAGATGTGGGCCGCCGCGCAGGAGCGCGACGCCATCTACGCCAACCCGGAAGCGACCGACGAAGACTACATGAAGGCCGCCGAGCTGGAGGCCAAGTACGCCGAATACGACGGCTACACCGCCGAGGCCCGTGCCGGCGAACTGCTGCTGGGCGTGGGCATCCCCACCAGCCAGCACCAGGGCAACATGAGCGACGTGGCCCCGGGCTGGAAGCTGCGCGTGCTGCTGGCACAGGCACTGTTCTCGAACCCGGACGTGCTGCTGCTGGACGAACCGACCAACAACCTGGACATCAACACGATCCGCTGGCTGGAGACCGTGCTCAACGAGCGCAACTCCACCATGATCATCATCTCCCACGATCGCCACTTCCTGAACTCGGTCTGCACCCACATGGCCGACATGGACTACGGCACGCTCAAGGTCTACCCGGGCAACTACGACGACTACATGGAAGCGTCGATGCAGGCCCGCGAGCGCCAGGTTGCCGCCAACGCGCGCGCCAAGGAGCGCATCAGCGAGCTGCAGGACTTCGTGCGCCGCTTCTCGGCCAACAAGTCCAAGGCCCGCCAGGCCACCTCGCGCGCCAAGCAGATCGAGAAGATCAAGGTCGACGACATCAAGCCGTCGTCGCGCCAGAACCCGTTCATCCGCTTCGAGTTCGAGAAGAAGCTGCACAACCTGGCCGTGGAAGTGGAGAACATCACCAAGACCTACGACCGCAAGATCATCGACGGCCTGTCGCTGGCGATTCAGGCCGGCGAGCGCGTGGCGATCATCGGCGAGAACGGCGCGGGCAAGACCACGCTGCTGCGCAGCCTGCTCAACGGCGCGGTGCAGACCGGCGTGCAGCGCGGCGTGGAAGTGGACCGCGGCACGGTCAAGTGGGCCGAGAACGCCAACGTCGGCTACATGCCGCAGGATACCTACGAGGAATTCCCGGACAACCGCGACGTGATGGACTGGATGAGCCAGTGGACGCAGGCCGGCGACGACGAGACCTCGCTGCGCGGCACGCTGGGCCGCCTGCTGTTCTCGGCCGACGACATCAGGAAGTCGGTCAAGGTGCTGTCCGGCGGCGAGAAGGGCCGCATGATCTGGGGCAAGCTGATGCTGGGCCGCCACAACGTGCTGGCCATGGACGAGCCGACCAACCACATGGACATGGAGTCGATCGAATCGCTGCAGATCGCGCTGGACAAGTTCACGGGCACACTGATCTTCGTTTCGCACGACCGCGAGCTGATCAGCGGGCTGGCGACGCGCGTGATCGAAGTGCGCACCGACGGCACGCTGACGGACTACCTGGGTACGTATGACGAGTACCTGCAGTCGCAGGGTATCGACGGCTGAGCGTCGGGACGTTGACGATGAGAGAAGACCGCCTCCGGGCGGCCTTTTTCATTGGTGCGCCGGAATCTCAGCCGGCGGCGATGCGATCTGTGATCTGGTCGAGCTGGCTCGTGATGGCACGCGCGGTGATGTCGCCCTTGGCCTTGAGCAGTGCCGCATGCAGCGGTTCGCGCAGCGCCAGCAGGGCGGGCAGGTCGGTGGCCCTTTCGACCTTCACCTGCAGCATGTAGCCGCGCAGGCCGAGATGCTGCCCGATCACGTCGGTATAGAAGTGATACAGGCTCTCGAAGGCCGCGATGTCGGCGGGCGAAGGGGCCGCGGTATCGGTCGGTTGCGGCGTCTCGGGCACCTCGGGGGCGCGTGCGTGCCGCATTGCATACACGGAGAACATATTGGTGTCGGCGGCAGCCGTGACCCGCGCCGGTGCCTGTGCCGGTGCCACCGCAGCGGGCGGCCGTGCCGGCTCCGGGACGGCTTCGACCAGCCCTTGTGCCACCAGTGTGTCGATGGCCTCGGGTGCCACCCCCATGCCGGCCACCTGCGCCAGCAATTCCTGCCCGCGGCGCTCGCCGTTGACCATCAGCAGCAGCGCGCGCAGCTTGTGGTCAAGCTTGCGTGCACGCGTCCGGATCTCGTCCTGTCCCGCATCCGTCTTGCGGTAGATCGGATCGACCATGTCTCACCCCTTGTTATGTCCGACCGCCTTTGGCTAGAGTCCCTGTCAGGTGGTGCGGCCGATTATCGCCACCTTCTTGCCCGGAGCGGTATGCGCGGCTTTCCGCGGCGCAAAAACATAGTCCCGAATCCGCTCTACAATGTGCGTGCACCATAAAAGTAACAAAAAATTGCAATCGCCAATTCACCAAACCGAGAACTGTGGCCATGCAACAACGAGACAAACTCTTTATTAACGGCAAGTGGGTCGCTCCCCACGGCAACGGCACGATCGACGTCATCCATTCCGCCACCGAGGCGGTGATGGGCACCATCCCCGAAGGCTCGGCGCGCGACGCCGAAGATGCCATCCAGGCGGCCCGCGCGGCCTTCGACAGCTGGTCGGCCACGCCGCCGGCGGTGCGTGCCGGCTATATCGCCAAGATCGCCGAAGGCCTGAAGGCGCGCAGCGAAGAGCTGGCCCAGCTGATCGCCGGCGAAGTCGGCATGCCGATCAAGCTGGCGCGCGCGATCCAGGTGGGCGGGCCGGTCTACAACTGGGGCCAGGCCGCCAAGCTGCTGGACGGTTTCCGCTTCGAGGAAGAGGTCGGCAACTCCCTGGTGGTGCGCGAGCCCGTGGGCGTGGTGGGTGCCATCACCCCGTGGAACTACCCGCTCAACCAGATCACGCTCAAAGTGGCGCCGGCCCTGGCCGCCGGCTGCACCGTCGTGCTCAAGCCCTCCGAGGTGGCGCCGCTCAATGCCTTCGTGCTGGCCGAGGTGATCGAGGCCGCCGGCCTGCCGCCGGGCGTGTTCAACCTGGTGACCGGCTATGGCCCGGTGGTGGGCGAGGTGCTGGCCAGCCACCCGGAAGTCGACATGGTGTCGTTCACGGGTTCGACCCGCGCCGGCAAGCGCGTGTCTGAACTGGCCTCGCAGACCGTCAAGCGCGTGGCGCTGGAGCTGGGCGGCAAGTCCGCTTCGGTGATCCTGGACGACGCCGACTTGCCGTCGGCGGTAAAGGGCACCATCAGTGCCTGCTTCCTGAATTCCGGCCAGACCTGTTCGGCGCATACCCGCATGCTGGTGCCGCGGGCCCGTTACGATGAAGTGAAGGCGATCGCGCAGAAGGTGGTCGAGGGCTTTACCGTGGGCGATCCGCTGCAGGAAGCCAGCAAGCTGGGACCGCTGATCTCCGCGGTGCAGAAGGACCGCGTGACCGGCTATATCCGCCGGGGCCTGGAAGAGGGTGCCGAGCTGGTAGCTGGCGGTCCGGACACCCCGGAAGGGCTGGACAAGGGCTTCTTCGTCAAGCCGACCGTGCTCGGCAACGTGGAGCCGCGTGCCACCGTGGCGCAGGAAGAGATCTTCGGGCCGGTGCTGTCGATCATCTGCTATGACACCGAGGAAGACGCGGTGCGCATCGCCAATGACAGCATCTATGGCCTGGGCGGCGGGGTCTGGTCCGGTGACGAGGCACGCGCGATCCGCGTGGCGCGCCGCATCCGCACCGGGCAGGTCGATATCAACGGCGGCCCGTTCAATATGCAGGCGCCGTTTGGCGGCTACAAGCAGTCCGGCAACGGACGCGAAGCGGGCAAGTACGGCCTGGAGGAATTCCTGGAGTACAAGTCGCTGCAGCTGAAGAAGCCGGCGGCCTGATGCGGCGCCGAGCGGCGTTGATGCAATATGGGAAATGCCCGGCTGGCCCGGGCATTTTTTCGTGCGGATAATGTGCGGAAAACACGCACAACATAACGAGAGTCATTGGGGGAGCAACGATGCGCTGGTTTGGTCGGCTGACCAGGTTTGTGGCGGGGCTGCTGGTGCTGGCGGTGGCCGGCGCTGCCGCGGCCCTGGTCTGGTATCGCCATGCGGCGCAGCCGCCTGCATCCGGCCAGGAAGCGCTGGCGGGTTTGCGCGGCCAGGTCACGGTCGTGCGCGACGGCCATGGCGTGCCGCATATCCGCGCCGCCAGCAAGGCGGACGCCTGGTTCGCGCTGGGCTACGTCCATGCACAGGACCGGCTGTGGCAGATGCAGATGAACAAGCGCGTCGTGGCAGGCCGGCTTGCGGAGATCCTGGGACCGTCCGCGCTCGATACCGACAAGTTCCTGCGCACGCTGGGCGTGCGCCGCAATGCCGAGGCCATCCTGGCGCAGGCCTCGCCCGAGACCCGTGCCGCGCTGCAGGCCTATGCCGACGGCGTCAATGCCTGGATCGACCATCGCAAGGGCCCGCTGCCGCCTGAATTCCTGCTGTTGCGCGCGCAGCCCGAGCGCTGGGAGCCGGCCGATACGCTGGGCTGGCAGACCATGATGGCCTGGGACCTGGGCGGCAACTGGACCCAGGAAACCCTGCGCATGCGGCTGGCGCAAGTGCTGCCGGTGGCCCGCATCAGCGAGTTGCTGGCGCCGTATCCGGGCGAGCAGCCGGTGCGCACCATGGATTACGGCCATCTGTACCAGCAACTGGCACCGCTGGCGAATGCCATGGCCAGCGTCGGCGACAAGGCGCCGCCGGGTTATGTCGAGGGCATGGGCTCGAACAACTGGGTGGTGTCGGGCGCGCATACGCAATCGGGCAAGCCGATGCTGGCCAATGACCCGCACCTGGGGCTGCAGGCGCCCGCGCTGTGGTATTTCGCCAGGATGACGGCGCCCGGCCTGGACGTGGCCGGCGCCACGCTGCCCGGCATGCCGCTGGTGGTGCTGGGGCACAACGACCGCATCGCCTGGGGGCTGACCAATACCGCGCCCGATGTGCAGGACCTGTATATCGAACGGCTGCGCCCCGGCAACGACACCCAGTACCAGACCCCGGACGGCTGGGCCACATTCGAGATCCGCACCGAGACCATCCGCGTCAAGGGCGCCCCGGACGTGGTGCTGAAGGTCCGCGCCACGCGCCACGGCCCGGTGATTTCCGATGTGGCCGAGCCGCTTTCGGCTGCCGCGGGACCGCTGGGCGCACAGTATGTGGTGGCCTTCCAGTGGACCGCGCTGCGCCCGGACGACCGCACCTTCCAGGCGGGGCTGCGCATGAACGAGGCGCGCGACTGGGCCGGCTTCACGGCGGCGCTGCGCGACTTCCATTCGCCGCAGCAGAACATTGTCTATGCCGATGTCGACGGCAATATCGGCTTCTATGCACCCGGACGCGTGCCGCTGCGCCGGGCCGACAACGACCTCAAGGGGCTGGCGCCGGCGCCCGGCTGGGATGCGCGCTACGACTGGACCGGCTTTATTCCGTTCGAGGCACTGCCGCACCGCTACAACCCGGCCGACGGCGTGATCGTGACGGCCAATCAGCGCATCGTCGCACCGGACTACCCGTACTTCATCACCAGCGAATGGACCGTGCCGTATCGCTTTGACCGGATCAAGGCGCTGCTGGCGGACACGCCCAGGCACAGCTTCGACAGCTTTGCGGCAATCCAGAAAGACGTGGTCTCGCTGGCCGTGCGCGATGCCTTGCCGCTGCTGCTGGCCGCGCCCGTCAGCCGCGATGCGGCGCGGCCCGAGCGCGAACGCGCCTTGCTGGAAGCGCTGCGCAAGTGGGACGGAAACATGGACCCGGGGCGCGCCGAGCCGCTGGTCGTCACCGCCTGGCTGCGCGAGTTGTCGCGGCGGCTGTTCGAAGAGAAGGCGGGTGAGGCGATCTTTGTCCGCCTGTGGGACCAGCGTAACGTGCAGCAGCCCATGCTCAACATCCTGCGCGATCCGCGCACGCTGGGCGCGTTCTGGTGCGACCGGCAGCATACGCGCGCGGCAGAGACCTGCGACGACGCCATCGCGGACGCCTGGACCCGGGCCATGGCGGACCTGTCGCGCCGCTACGGCGACGACGCCGCCCGCTGGCGCTGGGGCGAGGCGCACACGGCCCGCTCCGAGCACAAGCCCTTCGGCAAGGTGGCGTACCTGTCGCCGCTGTTCAACCTGCGCGTGCCGACCGGCGGCGATACCTATACGGTCAATGTCGGCCGCCACAACCTGCGCGACGACAAGGCGCCGTTCGAGAACACCCACGCGGCCAGCGTGCGTGCGCTATATGACCTGGCGGACCTGGAGGCGTCGCGGTTCATGGACTCCACCGGGCAGTCAGGCAACGCGCTGTTGCCGCGCTACCGCGACTGGGCCGGCAAATGGGCCGCGGTCGAGTACGTGACGATCCCGCCCGTGCCATCGCTGCCGCAGCAGGATGCGCCAGATGCGCTGATCCTGGTGCCGGCTGCGACCAAATAGCGCAGATTACGACATGCCGTGCTGAGAATGCTCGCAAATACGCGAGATCCAGCCATGGTCTTCGCGGGGCGCAGCAATTGACGCTACCATGGGAACCCCTTTCGACCGGCAGGAGTCCCCGATGGCAACGCGTACCACCCATGTGATCCAGCACGTCGCATTCGAGCATGCGGGCGTGATCGGCAATGCCTTGCGCGCGCGCGGGCACGCGTTGCAGGTGTTCCAGGCCGGCGTCGATGACCTGGCACCCGTCGCGGACAATCCGGCCGACCTGCTGCTGATCCTGGGCGGCCCCATCGGTGTCTATGAAACCGATGCCTATCCCTGGCTGGAGGCCGAGATCGCTCTGATCCGCCAACGCCTGGCGGCTGGCGGCAAGATGATCGGGGTTTGCCTGGGCGCGCAGCTGATCGCGCGTGCTGCCGGCGCGCGCGTCTACGCGGGCACGCGCGAGATCGGCTGGGCGCCGATTGCGCCTACGCCAGCGGGGCAGGATTCCGCGCTGGCAGAACTGGCTGCCGCCCACTGGGAGGTGCTGCACTGGCATGGCGATACCTTCGACCTTCCGCCCGGCGCGCAACTGCTCGCGTCCACTGCCGCGGTACGGAACCAGGCCTATGCCATCGGCAACCAGGTGCTGGCGCTGCAATTCCACCCCGAGGTCATGCCGCGCGATATCGAGGCCTGGCTGATCGGCCATACCGTCGAGCTGGCCAAGGCCGGCATCGATCCGCGCACCATCCGCGCGCGTACTGCGGAAGTCGGTGCCACGGTGGCGGCCGCGGGCGAGCGCATGTTCGCGCGCTGGCTGGAGGAAGCCGGGCTATGAGCCAGCCGGCATTGCCCGTGCGCGCGGCGATCGGCGCCGTATTGACGGGGCAGGTACGCCCGTTCGGGCCAAAGGGCGTGCCCAGCGGCATCGCCAAGACCGCGGCTGGCGAGCGGATTCGCGTGACCGCGCTTGGACTCGAAGGCGACGGGCAGGGCGATCCGCGCCATCACGGTGGTCCGGAAAAGGCGCTGCACCACTACGCCTTCGATCATTACCCGGCGTGGCGCGAGGAACTGGCTGCGCACGGCGCGCAAGGCAACGGTGTGCTCGACGTTGCGGGGGCCTTCGGCGAGAACCTGAGCACCACCGGGCTGACCGAGGCCTCCGTCTGCATCGGCGACCGCTTCCGCCTGGGCACGGCGCTGGTGGAGGTGTCGCAGGCACGACAGCCGTGCTGGAAGCTCAATCATCGATTCGGCTATGCAGGCATGTCGCGCGCCGTGCAGCAAAGCCTGCGCACCGGCTGGTACTACCGTGTACTGGAGACTGGCGACGTGGCGGCGGGCGATACGCTGGAACTGGTGGCGCGCCCCTGTCCGCGATGGTCGCTGCAGCGCCTGCTGCAGGTGCTGTATGTCGACCGGCTGGACTATGCCGCGCTTGCGGAAATGTCAGAGCTGGCACCGCTGGCCGAGAACTGGCGCAAGCTTGCGCGGCAGCGCGTGGAACGGCGCGAAATCGAAGATATGGAGCGGCGGCTGGCGGGCGGCTGAGCGCCGCCGCGTCAGCCCTGGCGGAACCGCTGCCCCGTGCCTTCGCGCGTAATGCGCTCCCAGACCACCTGCTTTTCCTCTTCGCTGAAGAACACCCAGTTGCTGACCTCGGCCGCGGTGCGGCCGCAGCCCTGGCAGATCTCGTCGAACAGCGTCGAGCAAATGCCGATGCAGGGGCTGTCCGGGCGCTCGGACAGCGTGGAATCCGTGGTGCCGTGATCCGGTTCGGGGCGGGGCGGGGCGGATTCTGAGGGCGACGGCATGGTGGCGGGAGGGATTGGGGTGAAACGGCCAGCCATTATATCGGGTACGAATGACAGGCAGTCGGAATGCCGGGCTGGGCCGGCGAGGATTACGTCTGACGTAATTGAGCCGTGTAGACCATGCGCTTACGCTGCAGGCACGACGTAAGCCGTTCACAGGAGCCCAAATGTCACAAGCCCTTGCCACCTTGCCCCGCCAGCACGATCGCCACGCTGCGGTCGACCCCCGCATGCGCATTATGGTAGACAACGTCCTGATCGGCTCCCCGGTGGCGCGCGCCCTCGGCGTGCGGCTGGCCAGCCTGGCTCCCGATCATGTCGAGCTGGAGATGCCATTCCTGCCGACCAACGTGACCAACGGCAGCATCGTCCATGGCGGTGTCATTGCCACGCTGATCGATATTGCCGGCGCCGCGGCGGCAGCTTCTGGCGGCAGTGCCGACGATGTGAAGGGCGGGGCGACCAGTTCGCTTTCTATCCAGTACCTGGCCCCGGCAAAGGGTACGGCGCTGCGCGCGGTGGCGATGGTGGTGCGGCGTGGGCGCCGGCAGGTGGTCACCGACGTGTCGGTCTATGCGGAAGCGCCGGACGAGGGCGTACTGGTGGCCAAGGCGTTGATGAGCAGTGCCATGTTCTGAATCCGGAGCGGACGCATCGCGCGCCCGTTTTTTCAAATTTATAAAACGCAATTAACCGCCGTATTTTCACCTTCACACCCAGGCGCGCCAGTACACTGGCGCGACCTGCTTCCACTGCAAAGGGGCAGCTTCGTGGAGGAAAGCGATGCAGCATGGGCCTGAAACTGCGCAGCAGGGCGGGGCGTCCCCGGCATCTGCCGCATCCGAGACGCTCCCGGCAAGCCCCGTATCTTCGGGGTCGCGTATCGCTGTCTACGGTGCGATTGCCGCCAACGTGGCGATCGCTGCCACCAAGTTTGTCGTCGCCGCCGTGACCGGCAGCTCGGCCATGCTGTCCGAGGCCATCCATTCCACCGTCGACACCGGCAATGAGCTGTTGCTGCTGGTTGGCATGGCGCGCAGCCGCCGGCCGGCCGATGCCATGCACCCGTTCGGGTACGGCAAGGAGCTGTATTTCTGGAGCCTGATGGTCGCGGTGCTGCTTCTGACGCATCGCCACCGCTACCGTTGCCAACGGCGCCGCGGGCGCCATCGACCGGATCGAGCGCCGCATCCGGGCGCGGTTTCCTCAGGTCAGCCGGATCTTTATCGAAGCCCGGCTGATGACCAAGGGCACGCGCGTGCGGCGGCCTGAATGCCACCACCGCGCACCTGGTTGCGGCAGATTACGCAGCCGCGCGCAGCTTGATCTTCGGAAAATCGACCGGCACCGCGAAGGCAACGTTCACGTAGTTGGTGAACAGGTTCAGCGCCACATGCGCCAGGATCTCGACGATCTGTTCGTCGTTGAAGCCAGCCTCGCGCAATTGCGCCACATCCGCATCGCTGACCTGGCCGCGCTGGTTGACCAGCTTGAGCGCGAACGACAGCGCTGCGGCGGTCCGTGCATCCTGCGCCCGGCCAGCCTGCGCCTCGGACATTTCCTGGGCGGTGGCGCCGGCCTTCCGGCCCAGCGCGGTGTGGGCGGCGAGACAGTATTCACACTGGTTTCGATCGGCCACGGCCACGGCGATCTTCTCGCCCAGGGCCGCACCCAGCACACCGCCGCCGAGCGCACCGAACGCGCGCCACATGCTGCGCAACGCAGCGGGCGAATTGGCGACAGCACGGAACATGTTCGGGGCGACGCCAAAGGCACCGTGGATCTCGGCCAGCAGGGCCTGGCTGTCGCCCGTGGCAGTGGCGGGATTGACGAGGGGAACGCGGGACATGGTGGACTCCTTGGTACAGGTTGAAAGGACAAGGCAGTTGCGATCGCCTTGACTGCAGTATGGGTAACCATCGAGTACCATTGGGTGCGTAAAGTCCTACGTACATACCAATTCGTCCAGACCATGCCTGAACCCATCGACCGGCTTTCCGCGCTGCTGGAGCGGTTTCGCGCGCGTGCGCACCTGTTCCACCAGGGACCGCTGTGCGGGCTGACTCAGTTCGCCGCGCAGCCGGGCCGCGGCTTCCTGCATGTCCTGCGCCGCGGCGAACTGGAGCTGCGGCACCCGCCGGGCTCGGGCCTGCCGGGCACCCTGCGCTTTGACGAGCCCACGCTGCTGTTCTACCCGCGCCCGGTCCACCACATGTTCCACAACCCGCCGCAGGAAGGCTCGGATTTCACCTGTGCGGCGCTGGACTTCGACGGCGGTGCGCGCAACCCGGTAGTGCGCGCGCTGCCGCCGCTGATCGCCTTGCCGCTGGCGCACGTGGCCGGCCTGGAGCAGTCGCTGGCGCTGCTGTTTGCCGAGGCCGGCCAGGTGCGCTGCGGCCACCGCCTGCTGGCCGACCGGCTGTTCGAGGTGGTGCTGATCCAGCTGCTGCGCTGGCTGATCGACCACCACCAGGAGGCCGGCATCCAGGCGGGCCTGATTGCCGGCCTGTCCGACCCGCGCCTGGCACGCGCGCTGGTGGCGCTGCACGAGGCGCCGGGCGAGCCGTGGGACCTGCCGCGCATGGCGGCGCGCGCGGGCATGTCGCGCAGCGCCTTTGCCGCGAGTTTCCGGCGTGTCGTGGGGCAGCCGCCGGCCGACTACCTGACCGACTGGCGCCTGACACTGGCCCAGGCGCAGTTGCGCCTGGGCCGACCGGTGAAATCCGTGGCGCTGGAGCTGGGCTATGCCAATGCGTCCGCGCTGTCGCGCGCGTTTACGGCACGGCTGGGCCAATCGCCAAGGCAATGGCTGGAACGGGAAGAAGAGGGAAAGGAAGGGGAGACGGCCGGGAAATTGCTGCCGGCCGATGCAGCCGCCGGTTTGCTCCCCTCTCCCGCGCGCGGGAGAGGGGCTGGGGGAGAGGGCGGGAGCGTCTAGCGGCGATACCGCCTGCTCCACGAGCTCATCAGTACTTCCAGAAGACCTGCTGCAGCGCCTTGGCGTCGTTGGTCTGCGTCAGCGCCAGCGCCATCAGGATGCGTGCCTTCTGCGGCAGCTGGTCGTCGGTGACGATCCAGTCGTACTTGTCATCCGGCTGCTCTGCGTTGCGCACCACCACGCCGCTGCCGGTGCGCGAGGCGCGCACGATCTGCACGCCCTTGGCGCGCGCGGCCTTGAGCGACTCCACCATGTAGTCGCCGACGCTGCCGTTGCCGGTGGCCGCGTAGATGATGGCCTTGGCACCGCTCTTCACCGCGGCGTCGACCGCGGCTGGATTGGCGTTGCCGTAGGCGTAGAGCACTGCCACCTCAGGCAGCTTGTCGATCTTGTCGATGTCCCACTGCGTCTGCTGCGTGTGCGGACGCGCCGGCAGGCGGTAGAACAGCGTGCGGCCTTCGACCACGTAGCCCAGCGGGCCGAACGGCGAGCGGAAGGTCTCGGTCTTGAAGGTGTTGCTCTTGGTGACGTCGCGGCCGGTGTGGATCTCGTCGTTCAGCACGGCCAGCGTGCCCTTGCCCTTGGAGGCAGGGTTGGAGGCGACCAGCACGGCGTCGTACAGGTTGAGCGCGCCATCGGCGCCCAGCGCGGTGCCCGGGCGCATCGAACCCACCACCACCACCGGCTTGTCGCTCTTGAGCGTCAGGTTCAGGAAGTAAGCGGTTTCCTCGATGGTGTCGGTGCCGTGCGTAATGACGATGCCGTCCACGTCCGGCTGCTTGAGCAGTTCCGATACGCGCTTGGCCAGCTTCAGCAGGCGTTCGTTGTTGAAGCTCTCCGAACCGATCTGGAAGATCTGCTCACCCTTGACGTTGGCGACCTTGGAGATTTCGGGCACCGAGGCGATGATCTTGTCGACCGGCACCACGGCGGACTGGTAGGCCGCGGTGTTGGTCACCGATGCGCCGGCGCCGGCAATGGTGCCGCCGGTGCCGATGATGACGATATTGGCCTTGCGGGCTTCGGCCTGGGCGGTGGCGGGTGCGGCGGCGGATTGTGCGGCGGGGGCGAGCTGCGCGTGGGCAGTGCCGGTGATCAGGCTCGCCGACAGCAGGGCAGCGGCCAGCGTGGTGACGCGGGCGAAGTGTTTCATGTTTCTCCTCGGTATCTATACGAACGTGTGGCCCGTACTGGAATCGGCACGACATACCTTATGGGTGGAATGGTGCCGTCCGTGTTCAGTCGGTGGCTGCCGGCAGCGGGGCCTGTGATGCAGGGCCCGTTCAGGCAGCGGCAGTGACTATACGTGAGGAGAATTTGGCGCGGGAGGGGCGCTGCAAGGGTTATGCCGATTCGGCATGAAGTTGCCCGGGCGATAACTCAAATCGCATACATATCGAGGTACTCATTGACCGGCATGGCCTCCAGCCGCGCCTGGTCCAGCGACGCGGCAAGGATGGCCTGCTGCTGTTTCGGCGGGAAGCGGCGGGCGAGGTTGGTGCGGAATTTTTCCACCAGCAGCGGGATGCCCTCGGCGCGGCGGCGCTTGTGGCCGAGCGGATATTCGACCAGCACCTCGTCCAGCACGGTGCCGTCCGCCAGCGTCACGGTCAGCGCATTGGCGATCGAGCGCTTGGCGGGGTCGTGATAGTCGCGCGTCAGCGCGGGGTCTTCCACACAGGTGATCCTGCCGCGCAGCGCGTCGATGCGCGGGTCGGCGGCAATCCTGTCTTCGTAGTCGGCGGCGGTCAGGCGGCCGAACAGCAGCGGCACGGCCACCATGTACTGGATGCAGTGGTCGCGATCCGCCGGATTGCTGAGCGGGCCCTGCTTGTCGATGATGCGCAGGCAGGCCTCGTGGGTGCGGATGGTGATGGCGGCGATATCGGCCGCGCTGCGCCCCGCGAGCGCCAGCGCGCCGTGCAGCTGCATCGCTGCCTCCACCGCGGTCTGCGCGTGGAATTCAGCCGGGTACGAGATCTTGAACAGGATGTTCTCCATCACGTACGTCCCGTACGGCCGCTGGAAGCGGAACGGCTGCCCCTTGAACAGCACGTCGTAGAAGCCCCAGGTCTTTGCCGTCAGCACCGACGGGTAGCCCATCTCGCCGGTGCGGGCGATCAGCGCCAGCCGCACCGCGCGGCTGGTGGCGTCGCCGGCGGCCCAGCTCTTGCGGCTGCCGGCGTTGGGGGCGTGGCGGTAGGTGCGCAGGCTCTGGCCGTCGACCCAGGCCAGCGACACGGCATTGAGGATCTCGTCGCGCGTGAGGCCTAGCATCTGCGCGACCACGGCGGTGGAGGCCACCTTGACCAGCACCACGTGGTCCAGCCCGACCTGGTTGAAGGAATTCTCCAGCGCGATGCAGCCCTGGATCTCATGTGCCTTGATCATCGCCGCCAGCACTGCCTTCATCGTCAGCGGCTTGCGCCCGGCGGCGATGTGGTTGCGCGAGATCCAGTCAGCGGTGGCCAGGATGCCGCCGAGGTTATCCGACGGATGACCCCATTCGGCAGCGAGCCAGGTGTCGTTGAAGTCCAGCCAGCGGATCATCGCGCCGATATTGAACGCGGCCTGGACCGGATCGAGCTGGAACTGGGTGCCCGGCACGCGCGCGCCGTTGGGCACGATCGTGCCCGGAACAACGGGACCCAGCAGCTTGGTACAGGCCGGGTAGGAGAGGGCTTCGAGCCCGCAACCGAGCGTGTCGATCAGGCAGTTGCGGGCGGTGTCATAGGCGAGGCCGCTCTTGATCTCGTACCGGGTGACATAGTCGACGATGTCGACCAGCACCTGGTCCGGATCGGGGCGTTGCGCGGACGGCGTGTCGGTGGACATGAACGGCCTCGCGGGTGCGGCTCAGCTCAGAACGCGTCGCCGGGCACGCGCACCCAGCCTTCCATCAGCACGCGCGCGCTGCGGCTCATGATGGCCTTCTTGACCGCCCATTCGCCGTCGACCTGCTGCGCCTCGGCGCCCACGCGCAACGTGCCGGACGGATGCCCGAAACGCACCGCGTTGCGCTCGCCGCCGCCGGCGGCCAGGTTGACCAGCGTGCCGGGGATGGCGGCGGCGGTGCCGATCGCCACCGCTGCCGTGCCCATCATGGCGTGGTGCAGCTTACCCATCGACAGCGCGCGCACCAGCAGGTCCACATCGGCCGCGGCCACCTTCTTGCCGCTGGAGGCGACGTAGTCGACCGGCCTGGCGACAAAGGCCACCTTGGGCGTGTGCTGGCGCTTGGCGGCCTCGTCCACGTTCTTGATCAGGCCCATGCGCAGCGCGCCGTAGGCACGGATGGTCTCGAACATCGCCAGCGCCCTGGTGTCGCTGTTGATGGCGTCCTGCAGCTCGGTGCCGGTGTAGCCGATGCTCTCGGCGTTGACGAAGATGGTCGGGATGCCGGCGTTGATCATGGTGGCCTTGAGCGTGCCCACGCCCGGCACTTCGAGGTCGTCGACCACGTTGCCGGTGGGGAACATCGCGCCGCCGGCGCCTTCTTCCTCGGCGGCCGGATCCATGAACTCAAGCTGCACTTCGGCGGCCGGGAAGGTCACGCCATCGAGCTCGAAATCGCCGGTTTCCTGCACTTCACCGTTGGTGACGGGCACATGGCCGATGATGGTCTTGCCGATATTGGCCTGCCAGATGCGCACCACGGCCACGCCGTTGTGCGGGATGCGGCTGGCATCGACCAGGCCGGCGCTGATGGCAAAGGGACCGACCGCTGCCGACAGGTTGCCGCAGTTGCCACTCCAGTCGACAAAGGGCTGGTCAATCGAGACCTGGCCGAACAGATAGTCGACATCGTGGTCGGGCCGCGTGCTCTTGGACAGGATGACGGTCTTGCTGGTGCTGGAGGTGGCGGCACCCATGCCGTCGATCTGCTTGCCATAGGGGTCGGGGCTGCCGATCACGCGCATCAGCAGCGCGTCGCGGGCCGGGCCGGGCACTTGTGCCGTTTCCGGCAAATCCTGCAGGCGGAAGAACACGCCTTTGCTGGTGCCGCCACGGATATAGGTGGCGGGAATCTTGATCTGGGGTACGTGAGTCATGGAAATCTTTGTCCTGGTTGGCCCGGGCGGCATGCGTGCCGCTCGGGCCCTTTGTCACAGCTTATGCAGTTGCCCGCGACGACTCAAGGAAGTCCTGCGCGAAGCGCTGCAGCACGCCGCCAGCTTCGTAGATCGACACTTCCTCGTCGCTGTCGAGGCGGCAGGTCACCGGCACTTCCACGCGCTCGCCGTTCTTGCGGTTCACCACCAGTGTCAGCGTGGCGCGCGGCTGGCGCTCGCCGATCACGTCATAGGTCTCGGTGCCGTCCAGGCCCAGCGTCAGGCGGTTCACGCCCGGCTTGAACTCCAGCGGCAGCACGCCCATGCCGATCAGGTTGGTGCGGTGGATGCGCTCGAAGCCCTCGGCGACGATGACTTCCACGCCGGCCAGGCGCACGCCCTTGGCGGCCCAGTCGCGCGACGAGCCCTGGCCATAGTCCGCGCCGGCGATGATGATCAGCGGCTGCTTGCGATCCATGTACGTCTCGATCGCTTCCCACATGCGCACGACCTTGCCTTCGGGCTCGATGCGCGCCAGCGAACCCTTCTTGACCTGGCCATCGACCACAGCCATTTCATTGATCAGGGTCGGGTTGGCAAAGGTGGCGCGCTGCGCGGTCAGGTGGTCGCCGCGGTGGGTGGCGTACGAGTTGAAGTCCTCTTCCGGCAAGCCCATCCTGGCCAGGTATTCCCCGGCGGCGCTGTTGAGCATGATGGCGTTGGACGGCGACAGGTGGTCGGTGGTGATGTTGTCGCCCAGCACCGCCAGCGGACGCAGCGCCTTGAGCGTGCGTTCGCCGGCCAGCGCGCCTTCCCAGTAGGGCGGGCGGCGGATGTAGGTGCTCTGCGGACGCCAGTCGTACAGGGGACTGACCGATTCGCCGCTGGCCGCGGTAATGGCGAACATCGGCTCGTAGACCTTGCGGAACTGTTCGGGCTTGACGCTCTTCGCCACGATCGCGTCGATCTCTTCGTCGCTCGGCCAGATGTCCTTCAGGTAGACCGGCTTGCCGTCCTGGTCCGTGCCCAGCACGTCCTTTTCGATATCGAAGCGGATGGTGCCGGCGATGGCATAGGCCACCACCAGCGGCGGCGAGGCCAGGAAGGCCTGCTTGGCGTACGGGTGGATGCGGCCATCGAAGTTGCGGTTGCCGGACAGCACTGCCGTCGCGTACAGGTCGCGGTCGATGATCTCTTGCTGGATTTTCGGGTCCAGCGCTCCGGACATGCCGTTGCAGGTGGTGCAGGCAAAGGCGACGATGCCGAAGCCAAGCTTCTCGAGGTCGGGCAGCAGATTCGCTTCTTCCAGGTACAGCTCGACTGCCTTGGATCCCGGGGCCAGCGACGACTTGACCCACGGCTTGCGCGCCAGGCCGCGCGCATTGGCGTTGCGCGCCAGCAGCGCGGCGGCGATCACGTTGCGCGGGTTGCTGGTGTTGGTGCAGCTGGTGATGGCGGCGATGATGACCGCGCCGTCCGGCATCAGGCCTTCGGCTTCCTGCGCGCGGGCCTTGTCCAGGTCGACGGCGATGCCGCGCTCGGCCAGCGCGGAGGTCGGCAGGCGCTTGTGCGGGTTGGACGGGCCGGCCATATTGCGCACCACGCTCGACAGGTCAAACTTCAGCACGCGCTCGTATTCGGCGTTCTTCAGCGAATCCGCCCACAGGCCGGTGGTCTTGGCGTACGTCTCGACCAGCTTGAGCTGCTCATCGGTGCGGCCGGTCAGGCGCAGGTAATCGATGGTCTGCTCGTCGATAAAGAACATCGCCGCGGTGGCGCCGTATTCCGGCGCCATGTTGGAGATGGTGGCGCGGTCGCCGAGCGTCAGGCTCGAGGCGCCTTCGCCGCGGAACTCCAGGTAGGCGCCGACCACCTTCTCCTTGCGCAGGAACTCGGTCAGTGCCAGCACGATGTCGGTGGCGGTGATGCCAGGCTGGCGCTTGCCCGTCAGCTCCACGCCGATAATGTCCGGCAGGCGCATCCACGAGGCGCGGCCGAGCATCACGTTCTCGGCTTCCAGGCCGCCCACGCCGATGGCGATCACGCCGAGCGCATCCACATGCGGGGTGTGGCTGTCGGTGCCGACGCAGGTATCGGGGTAGGCCACGCCGTTGTCGGCGTGGATCACCGGCGACATCTTCTCCAGGTTGATCTGGTGCATGATGCCGTTGCCCGGCGGGATCACGTCGACGTTCTTGAACGCCTGCTTGGTCCAGTCGATGAAGTGGAAGCGGTCTTCGTTGCGGCGGTCTTCGATGGCGCGGTTCTTGGCGAACGCATCGGGGTCGAAGCCGCCGCACTCCACCGCCAGCGAATGATCGACGATCAGCTGCACCGGCACTACCGGGTTGACCTTGGCGGGGTCGCCTCCCTGTTCGGCGATGGCGTCGCGCAGGCCGGCCAGGTCCACCAGCGCGGTCTGGCCCAGGATGTCATGGCACACCACGCGCGCCGGGAACCACGGGAAATCGAGGTCGCGCTTGCGCCCGATCAGCTGCTTGAGCGAATCCGTCAGCGTGGCGGGATCGCAGCGGCGCACCAGGTTTTCTGCCAGCACGCGCGACGTGTACGGCAGCTTGTCGTAGGCACCCGGCTGGATTGCCTCGACCGCGGCGCGCGCGTCAAAGTAATCCAGCTTGGTGCCCGGTAGCGGTTTGCGGTTTGCAGAATTCATGGTGTAGGGAAATCAATATAGGTATGAAAAAGGGGTAGTGGTCCCATGTCAGCGACCAACTACCCCCTTGCCCGCAGGCCCGGATCAAGGCAACCCGACGCGGAGCAAACCGGCAGCCGGTCTTACTTGCGATCCTTCAGCGGCACGAACTTCAGGTTCTCCGGACCGGTGTAGTTGGCGCTCGGGCGGATGATCTTGTTGTCGATGCGCTGCTCGATAATGTGCGCGGCCCAGCCCGAAGTACGCGCGATCACGAACAGCGGCGTGAACATCGCCGTCGGCACGCCCATCATGTGGTAGCTCACCGCGCTGAACCAGTCCAGGTTCGGGAACATCTTCTTGATGTCCCACATCACCGTTTCCAGGCGCTCGGCGATGTCAAACATCTTCATCGAGCCGGCATCCTTAGACAGCTTCTTCGCCACTTCCTTGATCACCTGGTTGCGCGGGTCGCCGGTGGTGTACACCGGGTGGCCGAAGCCGATCACGACTTCCTTGTTCTCGACGCGGCGCGTGATGTCGGCCTGGGCCTCGTCGGGGTTGTCGTAGCGCTTCTGGATCTCGAACGCGACTTCATTGGCGCCGCCGTGCTTGGGGCCGCGCAGTGCGCCGATGGCGCCGCTGATCGACGAATACATGTCCGAGCCCGTGCCGGCGATCACGCGGGCGGTGAAGGTCGAGGCGTTGAACTCGTGCTCGGCGTACAGGTTGAGCGAGGTGTTCATGGCGCGCTCCCACAGCGCCGACGGCTTCTCGCCGTGCAGCAGGTGCAGGAAGTGGCCGCCGATGGAGTCATCGTCGGTTTCGACTTCGATACGGCGGCCGTTGTGGCTGTAGTGGTACCAGTACAGCAGCATCGAGCCGAGGCTGGCCATCAGCCGGTCGGCAATGTCGCGCGCGCCCGGGGTGTTGTGGTCTTCCTTCTCCGGCAGCACGGTGCCCAGCACCGACACGCCGGTGCGCATCACGTCCATCGGGTGGGCGCTGGCGGGCACCCATTCCAACGCGGCCTTCACATTGGCGGGCAGGCCGCGCAGGCTCTTGAGCTTGGCCTTGTAGGCGGCCAGTTCGGATTTGGTCGGCAGCTTGCCGTGTACCAGCAGGTGGGCGATTTCCTCGAACTCGCAGGTCTCGGCGATGTCGAGGATGTCGTAGCCGCGGTAGTGCAGGTCGTTGCCAGTGCGGCCGACGGTGCACAGCGCGGTATTGCCGGCGGTCACGCCCGACAGGGCGACGGATTTCTTGGGCTTGGGAGTGACGAGCGGTTGCGCTTCGGACATCTGGGTCTCCTTTATGTGATGCCTGGTATTGCCTGTCTGTTGTCGTGCAAGCGGCCGGGACAAAGCCCGGCCGCGCGTGAGTCTTGCTTACTTGCCCTTGCCTTGTGCGAAGAGCGCGTCAAGCTTCTGCTCGAAGTCATGGTAGCCGATGCTCTCGTAGAGCTCGGCGCGGGTCTGCATGGTATCGACCACGTTCTTCTGCGTGCCGTCGCGGCGGATGGCCGCGTAGACGTTTTCCGCCGCCTTGTTCATGGCGCGGAAGGCCGACAGCGGGTACAGCACCATCGACACGCCGGCGCCGCCGAGTTCCTCGGTGGTGAACAGCGGCGTGGCGCCGAATTCGGTGATATTGGCCAGCACCGGCACCTTCACCGCATCGACAAACTTGCGGTACATGGCCAGGTCGGTCATGGCTTCCGGGAAGATGGCGTCGGCGCCGGCTTCCGCGCACGCGACGGCGCGCTCGATGGCCTTGTCCAGGCCTTCGACGGCGAGCGCGTCGGTGCGGGCCATGATGACGAAGTTCTCGTCGGTGCGGGCGTCGACGGCGGCCCGGATGCGGTCGACCATTTCACCCTGCGTGACGATTTCCTTGTTGGGACGGTGGCCGCAGCGCTTGGCGCCGACCTGGTCTTCGATGTGCATGGCCGCCGCGCCGAACTTGATCAGCGACTTGGTGGTGCGGGCCACGTTGAAGGCCGAGGCGCCGAAGCCGGTGTCGACGTCCACCAGCAGCGGCGTGTCGCACACGTCGGTGATGCGGCGGATATCGGTCAGCACGTCGTCCAGGTTCGAGATGCCCAGGTCCGGCAGGCCCAGCGAGCCGGCCGCAACGCCGCCGCCCGACAGGTAGATGGCCCGGTAGCCGGCGCGCTTGGCCAGCAGGGCATGGTTGGCATTGATGGTGCCGACTACCTGCAGCGGATGCTCGTCGGCAAGCGCCTGGCGGAAGCGGGCGCCAGCGGAGCGCGCGAGGTCGGAAGCGGAGTAGGTCATGGCGTATGCGTTGGTGAACAGGACGGGCCCAATACTGCAAGGGGTGTGCCAAGCCCTTGGACGGGATCTCGGAAAATCCGCCAGCCCTTGTCAGCGCTGGGCTGGCGGACAGGGTGGCTGACCTCGCCGCCGATTTCATGTCATCTTTTCAGCACAATTGAATTTCAAAATCCCAAGTTTGGAATTCAAAGTTGAAATCCCGGCCTGCGTGGCGGACAATGTGCCAGCACTGTACGCCTGTTCGTCCCGGGTTTCATCACGCATTCCTTCCGCATTGCACCATGGCTCCTCCCGTTTCCACGCAAGCCCGTCCGCGCATCTGGGCCATCGGCATCAGCCGCCTGGCGCGCGCCTTTGCCGACCTGATTCCGGCCTATGCCGACCGGGCCGAATTCCGCATCGTCGGCAAGGGTTTCGAGGCCGCCGCCAGCGCCGTGGCGCGCGAGGCGCGCGAGGGCCGGCTCGATGTGGTGGTGGCGGGCGGCTCCAACGGCGCCTACCTGCGCCAGCACGTGGACGTGCCGGTGGTGCTGGTCAAGGTCACGGGCTTTGACGTGATGAGCGCGCTGGCCACCGCGCGGCGCATCTCGCCGCGGGTGGCGCTGGTCACGCACGCGTCGACGTATGCCGAGGTGGATGAATTCGTGCGTGCGTTCTCGCTGTCGGTCCCGGCCTATACCTACCTGACCGAGGACGATGCCGTGGCGCGCGTGAAGGCGCTCAAGCAGGAGGGCATCCAGGTCGTGGTCGGCCCCGGCCTGGTGACCGACCTGGCCGACCGCTATGGCCTGACCGGCGTGTTCCTGTACTCCGGCAACTCGGTGCGCATGGCGCTCGAAGACGCGATCGAGGCTGCGCGCCTGCGCCGCATCGAGGCCACCCGGCGCGACTACGTCAACACCATCCTGGCGCACCTGAACGAGGGCGTGGCGGCCGTGGATGCCGAAGGGCGCATCCAGTCGTTCAACCCGGCGATGGAGCGTTTTCTCGGCACTTCCGTTGCTGCCGCGGTCGGGCGCAAGCTGCAGACGCTGGCGCCAAACCTGGCGCTCGAAGGCGTGATGCAGAGCGGCGACAAGGAGCTGGAAGCGATCCACAAGCTCGGCGACAAGATGGTGGTGGTCAACCGCATCCCCATCATCGGCGAGGCCGGGACCACCGGCGCGGTGCTGACCATCCAGGACGCCAGCGCGATCCAGCGCGTGGACCGCAACCTGCGCTCGCGCGCGCGCACGCGGCCGGCCGGGGTGCGCTACAGCCTGGACGACCTGGCCGGCACCTCCGCGGCCATGACCGAGCTGCGCGAGCTGGCGCGGCGCTATGCGGCGGTGGATTCCACCGTGCTGATCGGCGGCGAGAGCGGCACCGGCAAGGAGGTGCTGGCGCAGGGCATGCACGACGCCAGCCCGCGCCGCGCCTTCCCGTTCGTGGCGGTCAATTGCGCGGCCTTCCCCGAGGCGCTGCTGGAGAGCGAGCTGTTCGGCTATGAAGAGGGCGCCTTCACCGGCGCGCGCCGCGGCGGCAAGGCCGGCCTGTTCGAGTCGGCCCACAACGGCACGCTGTTCCTCGACGAGGTGGGCGACATGCCGTCCGCGCTGCAGACGCGCCTGCTGCGCGTGCTGCAGGAAAAGCAGGTGCTGCCGATCGGCGGGCTCGACGCGGTGCCGGTCAACGTGCGCGTGATCGGCGCCACCCACCGCGACCTGGCCGCGATGGTGCGCGATGGTTCCTTCCGGCAGGACCTGTACTACCGCCTCAATATCCTGCGCATCGAGATGCCGCCGCTGCGCGACCGCTCCGAAGACCTGCAGGAGCTGGCCGAGCTGCTGTACCGGCGCGCCCAGGAGCGCCTGGGCATGGACCGGCCGCAGCGCCTGCCCGCCGCGGCCCGCGCGCGGCTGGCGCGCTACCGCTGGCCGGGCAATATCCGCGAGCTGGAAAACGTGACCGAACGGATCGCCGTGCTGGTGGCCGGGCGCCGGCTGGACAGCGAGGCGCTGCAGCGCGAGCTGCAGGCGGCCGTGCCGGAGCTGTTCGGCGATGGCATGCTGGCGCCGGCCGAGGCCGACGCTGAGCCCGCCGCGCCGGCAACACGCCCGCGCCGTTCACTGGCCGGCGTGAAGCAGTCCAGCGAAGTCGAGCATATCCGGCGCGTGCTGGCCGAGTGCGGCGGCGACCGCGCCGCGGCCTGCCATATCCTTGGCATCAGCCCGACCACACTGTGGCGGCGGCTCAAGGCAGCGTGAACCGCGCTGGCATTTACCCGGCTGGGCCGGCGCGCCGGAACGGAATCGGCTGCAACCCCTTGCCCTCCAGCCAGGTTTCATTGAACAGCCGTGCCATGTACAGGTCGCCGCGGTCGCAGAGCAGCGTGACGATGGTATGGCCCGGCCCCATCTCGCGCGCCAGCGCCACCGCGGCGCCGACGTTGATTCCCGACGACCCGCCCAGGAACAAGCCCTCCTCGCGCAGCAGGCGGTAGACCATGTCCACGCAGGTCTGGTCGTCGATCCGCACCGCATCGTCGATGGGCGTGTCCTGCAGGTTGGCGGTGACGCGGCTGGTGCCGATGCCCTCGGTGATCGAACTGCCCTCGGCCTTGAGCTCGCGGTGTTTGACGAAGTTGTAGAGAGCGCTGCCGTGCGGGTCGGCCAGCACGATGCGCACGCCGGGCTTGTGCTCTTTCAGGCAGCGCGCGATGCCGGCCAGCGAGCCGCCGGTGCCGGTCGAGCAGGTGAAGGCATCGATATGCCCGCCGGTGGCGTGCCAGATCTCGGGGCCGGTGGTCTCGTAGTGGGCCTGGCGGTTGGCCAGGTTGTCGAACTGGTTGGCCCAGATCGCGTTGTCGGTCTCGTCGGCCAGCCGGCCGGCAATCTTCTGGTAGTTGTCCGGATCGGCGTAAGGCTTGGCGGGCACCGCGCGGACCTCGGCGCCGAGCATGCGCAGCCGCTCCATTTTCTCGGGCGACTGCGTATCGGGTATCACGACGATGCAGCGGTAGCCGCGCGCCGCGCACAGGTGGGCCAGGCCGATGCCGGTATTGCCCGCGGTGCCTTCGATGACCGTGCCGCCGGGCATCAGCAGCCCGCGCCGTTCGGCATCACGGATGATGTAGAGTGCCGCGCGGTCCTTGACCGAGCCGCCAGGATTGAGGAATTCCGCCTTGCCGTAGATATCGCAGCCGGTCTCGGCGCTCAGGCCGGCCAGCCGGATCAGCGGGGTGTGGCCGATGGTGCCGGCAAATCCATCCCTGACTTCCATGGTGCACTCCTGCCGTGCCCACTGCGGGCGTCACATTGAGTGATAGATCGGTGCGGCGGGAATGACAAGCAGGGGGATGGCCGAAAGTGATCGGGATTGCCCGTGGCCGGGCGGATCAGGCGGCGTTGAGCCAGCGGAAACTGAAATCGCCTTCGACGAAATCCGCGCGCGATGCGTGGAAATCGCGCATATAGGGCCGGTTCAGGTGCGATTCGAGCGCGCGCTTGGAGTCCCAGACCATGTAGATCACGAATACCCGCGCATCTTCGGCGTCTTGCCCGACGTGGTAGTCCAGGCAGCCGGGCTCGGTCAGCCCGCGCGAGCGCAGCGTGGTGAGCTGGGATACCAGCGCCTCGCGGCGGTGGGTCTTGGCACGGGCGATGCCGACTAGCGTGTACGTTCCGGACATGGGTGAACGGGGGCGACTGGCTGGCGTCTGTGAGCACTGGGCAGGCCATTGTAGCGCCGGCGGTACCGCCCCCGGCAATGCCCGAGGACGCCGTCCGGGCATTCGGGCAGCGCTTGACAAGGGCGGGCGGCACGGTTCTCCCCGCAACGGGGGCTAAAGTCCTGCCGGCGGCTGCCGATATCCGGATCGAAAACAAGAAAACCATCATCCGAGGGGGTAGCGCATGTTGAGACGCATACGGTCGGAACAACTGCAGGTCGGGATGTTTGTCGCCAGGCTTGGCGGCCCGTGGATCAGCCATCCGTTCTGGCGCGCCAGGTTCCTGGTCGCCAATGAGGAGCAGGTTCGGCAGATACAGTCGGCAGGGGTGCAGGAGGTCTGGATCGACATCCTGAAGGGCCGCAACGTAGCAGCGCCGGACACGCCGGAAATGCCCGGACCGGTCCCGCAGTCCGCGCCCGACCCCATGGACCCGGCCACCGCGCCGCCACCCGCCGCCACCCTTGATGCCGAGATTGTCCGCGCGCGCGAGCTGCTGCAATCCGGCAAGGCCGTGATCGGCTCGATGTTCGCCGACATCCGCATGGGCCGGGCGCTGGAGGTCAACGGCGCGCTGCTGCTGGTCGATTCCGCCTCACGTTCGCTGTCGCGCCATGGGCAGGCGTTGCTGGCGCTGGCGCGGCTCAAGGCGCGTGGCGACGAAAACTACCTGCACGCCTTCGCCGTCTGCGCGCTGATGATCGCCGTCGGCCGCACGCTGGGCCTGCCCGACGACGAGGTGCGCGAGCTCGGCCTGGCCGGCCTGGTCCACGACATCGGCAAGCTGACGCTGCCCGATACTCCGGTGCACAAGGCCAGCGAACGCACGCCCGAGGAAGAGGAGATCTACCGCCGGCACCCTTCGGCTGGCTACCGCATCCTGAACGAGGCCCGGCTCTATTCGAACATCCCGCTCGATGTCTGCGTCCACCATCACGAACGCGTGGACGGGCGCGGCTTCCCCTACGGCCTGGCGGGGAGCGAACTGAGCGTGCACGCCAAGATCGGCGCAATCTGCGATGCCTATGACTCGCTCACTTCCAGCCGCCCGGGCCACCAGCCGTGGTCGCCGGCCCGCGCCATGGAATACATGGCCGTGCGTGTCGACACGCTGTTCGACCGGCGCGTGTTCAAGGCCTTCACCCGCACCGTCGGCATCTACCCGCTCGGCACCGTGCTGCGGCTGCGTTCGAACCGGCTGGCAGTGGTCTGCGCGCAGAACGAGGCCGATCCGCTGCGGCCGAAGGTGATGGCGTTCTATTCCGTGTCGCAGTCAAGGCCGACTCCCACCGAACTGATCGACCTGCGCCACAGCGACGAAACGGTGGTGGCGTTCGAGAATGCCGCTGACTGGGGGTATGCGGATGAGCAGCTGATGGAGATGTATGCGGCGGCGGCATGAACCGGGGGGCAAGTCTTCAGCCCGCCACCCATTCCCCTTGCCTGAGCCGCTCATACAGGAAATCGCCCAGCACCCGCACGCGCGCGCTGTGCCTGAGATCCGGATGCGTCAGCACCCATAAATCGGTATCCATGGCTACATCGACTGGCGCCAGCCGCACCAGCTCTGGGTCGGCCCCGGCCAGCAGGCACAGCAGCATGCCGGCGCCCATGCCGTGCCGCACGGCATCCGCCATCGCCACCAGGCTGTCGGCGCTGACGGCGCGGCGGGGTTCGGGCACGTGGTCGCGTATCCAGCGCGCCTGGGCAAGGTGTGACAGCGCTTCGTCCGGCACGACCCAGTCATAGGCCGACCAGTCCGCCAGCCGCGGATGGTCGGCTTCCGTTGGCAGGCCGAGCTGCTGCAGGTAGCGCCGCGCCGCGTATGGTGCCGTCTGCAGCCGCCCGATACGGCGGCCCACCAGGTACTCCGGCGGCGCATTCGCCGGCCGGATCGCCACATCGGCCTCGCGCCGGCTCAGGCTCAGGAAGCTGTTGTTGATGACGATCTGCAGCTGGATGCGCGGGTGCATCGACCGGAATTCCGCAAACAGGGGCATCAGCAGTCCACCCAGCAGCGTGTCGGTCGTGGTCACGCGCAACGGGCCGCTCAGCTGGCTGTCGAGGCCGGACAGCTGGCGCTGGGCCGCATCGATCTGCTCGCCGACGCCGGCAAGGCGGTGCGCCAGGGCCTCGCCGGCGGCGGTCATGGCGTAGCCGGTGGCATGGCGTTCGAAGAGCAGGGTGCCCAGGGTCTCTTCCAGCCGCGCCAGCCGGCGCAGCACCGTGGAATGGTTGACATGCAGGGCGCGCGCGGCGCCGGCGAGCGAGCCGGACTGGCCCACGGCAAGGAAATACTTCAGGTCGTCCCAGTCTGCTTCCTGCATGTTTGCATAGCCCCTTTGCGGAATTCGCCAGTTCTCGTGCTGATCTGCACAGCCTACAGTGGCGTGGCGTGCCCGGCAATGGGTCGGGCCGCAGACCTGGACGAAAGACATGGCAATGGCGTGGATGCTGCTGGTGCTGGCGGGCCTGATCGAGATCGTGATGGCGCTGGCGCTCAAACATACCGACGGCTGGACGCGGCCCGGGCCGACGGCACTGGGCATCGGGGCGGCGCTGGCCAGCATCTTCCTGCTCAGCGCGGCGCTGCGGCACCTGCCGGTCGGGACGGCGTACGCAATCTGGACCGGGATCGGGGCGATCGGGGTGACGGTGGTTGGCATCCTGTTCCTGGGCGAAAGCGCGGCGCCGATGCGGCTGGTGTTGATCGGGCTGATCTTCGTCGGGATTGGCGGCTTGAAGCTGCTGCCGGCCTGAGCCCCGGCCCTGGCCGTGCCGCGCTCAGGCGTGTTGTGCCCCAAGGCTGGCGCCCGGCCTGAGCACCTCGCGGGCGATGATCAGCTGCTGCACTTCGGTGGCGCCTTCGCAGATGCGCAAGGCGCGGATCTCGCGATAGAGGCTTTCCAGCCTGGAAGCCCCAGCTGATGGGGCGCGTCAACGAAGAGCAGCGGGCCCGCCTAACGACATGATCCAGCTGCGCGACCGCTAAGAAAAGCTGTTCGTGCGGCAGATCACCCAGCCTGGAGCCCATCGTCTGCCTTGCACTTAAGCCGCCCCATTCTTAGGTGCAGGCCAGGGTGTCCTCAAGGAAATCGAGGCGATCCTGGCCCCAGAACACTTCTCCACGGTAGACGTATGCAGGCGAGCCGAAGACACCGGCTGAGATAGCGTTGTCGGTGTATTGTCTGTACTCCGCTTTGATTACTGGAGATGCGGCTTGGCAGAGAAGCGCCTCGCCATCCAAGTCCAGCGAGCGGGCGATGGTTTGCAGCGTCTCTGGTGAGGAGATGTCCTGGTCCTCCAACCATTCGGCATGAAGAATCGCTTGGGCCAAGGTGCCTTCGCAAAGTCCCGCGTGCTTCGCAGAAATGACCATGCACGAAGCGAGATCACCGTTCGGGCACATGTATCTAGGCTGCGGATTGACCGGAATCCCTAGCCGCTTGCACCAACGGGCGAGTTCGGTGATCCGGTAAGCCTGCCTTTCCTGAGAGCGCTGCCCAAGCAAAATGCCCCCCGTCTGCGAGTAAACGTACGGCAGGTCCACAGGCATATAGTTGATCGCGGCGCCTTGGCGTTTGGCAAGTTCCACAAGACGGCCGTGTCCGAGATAGGCCCAGTCCGAATTGATCCAAAAGTAATAGTCAATTGCCTTGGTCATTGCTCAGTTGCCTTCATGCGAGATACACAGAAGATCGACAAGCACCCCAGGGCAGTGAGGTAGCCGGCGAGATACAGCGGACTACCTTGGCCGAGCTTAAGCAGCCAGGTCGCCACCAGCGGGGCCAGTCCGCCACCGATAGCACCCGAGACTTGCACGGCAAGGGAAATACCACTGTAGCGAACTTCCGGGGGAAATTGCACAGAGAATAGGCTACCTTCGGGGCCGTACAGCATGGCGTAGATAAGGCCGATGGCGATCACCATGGCGAGATATACCGCGCCGACGCTTCCCGAGCCAAGAAGCTTAAAAAACGCGAACCCGAAGAGGCAAATTCCGACCGATCCGACCACAAAGATCTTCCTATGCCCGATCTTATCCCCGAGCAAGCCAGTGAGAGGCATTGTGAACAGTGCGACGGCAGCACCCGCGATCACGGCATTCAGCATCATCGTCTTGGGTAAGCCAAGTGTTACCGTACCGTAGGTCAGGGCAAAGGTAGCGACCGTGTAGAACCACGTGACTTCCGCCATCCGCGCGCCTGATACCTTGAGCAACGACAACCAGTGGTGTTTGACGACATGGACCACCGGCACCTCGACCTCATGGCCTCTTTGCTTGACCTTTTCAAAGTCGGGGGACTCGGCGACGCGGATGCGGATGAACCATCCGACAGCCAGAAGCAACACACTGGCCAGGAACGGAAGGCGCCAGCCCCAACTCAACATATCCGCCTCAGGCAGTCTCGCAACGCTTGCCATTGCCAACGATGAGAGGATAAGGCCAGGAGCGACGCCGGTTTGAGGAAGGCTACCGAAGAAGCCTTTCTTGCCTTCGGGGGCATGTTCCACGGCCATGAGAACGGCGCCGCCCCATTCGCCACCGACGGCGAGCCCCTGGAGAAGGCGCATCAATACGAGGATCACGGCGGCCCAGTAACCAATTTGCTCGTAGGTCGGAATGAGGCCGATGATGATGGTCGGGATACCCATCATCATCAACGTGATCAGCAGCATGGATTTTCGCCCAACCTTGTCACCAAAGTGGCCGAAGACAATGCCTCCAAGGGGCCGGGCGAAGAAGCCGACGGAGTAGGTCGCGAACGCGGCGAGGGTCCCGCTGATCGGATCGAAGCTGGGAAAGAAGATCTTGTTGAAAATTAACGCGGCGGCAGTTCCGTAAATGAAGAAGTCGTACCACTCGATAGTCGTGCCGAGCATGCTGGCAATGCCTGCGACGGTGTGCTGCTTGGCCGTCCCGGCATTTGCGCTGGCGATGCCTGCTTGTGAATTGGCGGGATACATAGAATGCCTCTGTGACTTGCTTGATGGGGGCGATGTGCTCGAGCGTGGTCACTCAAATGCACGCTTCTTTGCTGGGGGGATATGTACTGCGCCGGTGGTGGTCGATGTTTGCCTTACGGGGTTATTCATTGCGTCTCCGGTGGTGACTAGCGGCATCTGTGCGTGCCAATCTCGGTATGACCCTGTCCCCCTTCCGAAGGACCAGCCGCTCGCTACCGAAAAAAATCGGGTTGGCTGGTAGTGCCAGTCGGGCCAAGATGGCCATGGGAACACTTGCCACCTTTGCTAACGGGGCAAAATCATGCTGGAGGTCGTCGGCTCGTCTTTTGGGACCGAAGGCTGAAGGTGGTGCGACTCAACGCTCCGTCTGACGGCACCAGTAATCAAAAGTACCGTTGACGATCGAAGGCTTGAGCAGGTAGTCGTGAGCTTCACGGGCGAGATCGTCGGGTAGCGAGGTAAGCGGCCCGAAGGTACGGGCGCGCACCTGCATGCGGGCAGCGCGCTCCATGTAGACAGAAAGATAGGTCGCTTCTTGCACGCTACAGCCGGTGCTCAACTGACCGTGGCTGGCCAGCAGGATCGAGCGGTTGCTGCCCAGAGCGCCGGATATGATCACGCCCTCCTGGTCAGCGATGGGAACGCCAGGCCATTCCGCAAGGAACGCGCAATCGTTGTGAAACGGCGTCATGTCCATTTGCGAGACGATTAGCGGTTGCTTGGCCGCGGCAAGTGCCGACACATACGGAGAATGCGTATGAATGATGCTATGGGTATTGGGGCGATCGGCATAAACCCACAGATGGAACCGCGTTGCCGGATTAGCCATCCCAGTGCCGCTGAGGGTATTCAGGTCTTGGTCGACTTCTATGAAGTCGGCTTCGGTGGCTTCGTCAAAACCCAGACCGAAGCGCAGGGTCCAGTAGGCGCCTGGGCGCTCCGAGCGTGCACTGATCTGGCCAGCCAAGCCAGCTTCCTGCCCGGTCATGGCCAGGATGCGGCAAGCATAGGCCAGCGTTTGCTGCAGCGTGCGCTTGCGAGGCTTGAGATGGGCACGCATCTCCTGCGTTGCGCGTTCGTCGAAGTATTCCTTAGAGCGAAGTTCCATTTTGTTTCCAGTCGTATTGGTTGCCGGGCGTAGACTGGGCCCGGCGACTCCAGAACGCCTCTGCTGCCCCCCGTGGGGAGCACACTTTGGCGCGATCCCGACTTGGCCGGTGGGATGTCGGTACGACTGGATTATGGGAAGTCAGAAGGGGCTGAGATAGCGCGGAGCGCTCATACTTCCTATGACTGGGCGTACTACCTCAGACCGTTTGAGCGATCTTCAGCATGTGTTTTATCAGCGCTGTTTGAGCTCTTTCTCGCTTGGTAATGGCGACAACGCGCCGACTGAGACGAGGGTTTATTATGCGCACTCGTGACAGCCCATAGTTCTCGAGCAGTTGCGTCGGTACTCGGTCTGGCAAAACGCACTGACCGCCGGTTGATGCGACGAGCCTGAGCATCGCATCGACCGTGTCCACTTCCGCCACGACATTTGTGTCCAATCTCTTCCTGTGCAGCATTCGTCTTAGCGCATAGTGCTCAGGAAAAGCGACAAGCGGTACTCTTTGCGCCTCTAGGTCGACCCCTTCGAGTGCGGCCAAGGGCGAATTTTGGCTGACGATCAACGTCATGACATCGTCGAATAGCGGCACGATTTCCACGGCATCCGAGGCTACCGCTACGTCGTAAACAAAGCCTATATCCGCTTTGCCCGTCTCCACCAGCTCTACAACTTCCGGTGAACTCCGCCCCATGAGCGAGACGTTGGCATTTGGGCGCTGGCTCATGAATCGGGAGACAACATCTGGCATGAAGTAGTAGCTGAGGGTATGAATAACAGCCACTCGGAGGTTGCCTTGGCTGACTCCCTGCTCCTCGCACAACTGGAGAATCGTATTGTCGATAACGTCATATGCGGTCTGGGCGGCAGCCTGCAGTTTGTGGCCTGCGTCAGTAAGGGCGACCCCGCGCCCGTGGCGTTCGCACAATTTTTGACCTACTGCTGCCTCGAGGTGGGCCAGCTGACGGCTTAAGCCGGATTGGGTTAGACCAAGCGTCATTGCAGCGCCTGAAATGGAGCGGGCCTGCGCTATCGCCAGGAATAGCCTTATCTGAGCATCTAAAGCCTTCATAATTTTGGGGGTGTCCCTCTTCGGCTAGTTATGACGTTCAACCGTTCCGCCATTTCGAACCGACGTGGCTTCAGCGCTTTCCCGGTCGGAGCCCGCCATCCACTAGACTTTGGGCGTCAATGGATCCCGCTGTGGAGATCTTGCTGGATCCATCGCTCAACAGGCATCCGGCATTAACGCAAGTTCCGCACCATATGTGTATTGGTACTATGCCCGGTTTGATAGTCGACGACGGCGATGTATCCCGGCATGTTCCATTCCTTGCCGTTCGATCCGATCAAGGACTTCGTGCCAGTCGGCATCTTCGTCATTGCGCCGATGGTAGTGGTCGGGCCCGGCTCGCCCATCGCCAGCTTCAAGGGCATGCGCGCGAACGCCTCTGCCTTGCGGCCGTGCAGCAGCGCATGCATGCCTACTGCGTCGAGCCGAGCAAGCTGACGGGGGGCCGCGAGACACGCCGTGTGCGGGGCGATTCGCGGTGCCGGTAGAGGCGGAACGAGCAGGGTGTCAGGCGCGTTTTGTACACTATCAGGTCGATTCACCCGGCTGCAGACGCCCCCCTATGAGTTTCGATGCCCTGCTGGAGTTGTTCCAGCAACGTATTCCAGCCCATCCGTGGGCCCAGATTGCCTCGTACCTGCTGGTGCTGGTGCTGATCGCCGTGGTCGCGCAGTGGCTGTTCGGCCACGTGATGTCGCGCATCGCCCATCGCTTGCTGACGGTCTGGGGCAAGGCGCCCTGGAGCAAGGCGCTGACGCGATATCGTGCCTATCGGCGCTTCGGCTATGCGGTCGGGTTCGGGGTGATCACCGTCGGCATCGGCGAAGTGCCGCACATGGGCCGCTATGCGCTGGCCATCGAGCGCCTGGCCCATGCCGGCCTGTGGATCTGCTTCTTCCTGATGCTTGGCGGCGTGCTGAGTGCCTGGCAGGACGTATACGCCAGCAGCCGCCAGGCGCAGACGCGCTCGATCAAGGGCTATATCCAGGTGGGGCGCCTCGGGCTGGGGCTGGTGTGCTCGGTGCTGGTGCTGTCGATCCTGATCAACCGCTCGCCGCTGTGGATGCTGTCTGGCCTGGGCGCGCTGTCGGCGGTGCTGCTGCTGGTGTTCAAGGACACGCTGCTGTCGCTGGTGGCCAGTACTCAGCTGACCTCCAACGACATGCTGCGCATCGGCGACTGGATCGAGATGCCCCAGTGCAATGCCGACGGCTACGTCAAGGACATCGCGCTGCATACCGTCAAGGTGCAGAACTGGGACAACACCGTGACCACGGTGCCGACCTACAAGCTGTTCTCCGAGAGCTACCGCAACTACCGCCAGATGTTCGAATCCGGCGCGCGGCGCATCAAGCGCACGTTGCGGCTGGATGCGGGCAGCGTGCGCTTCCTGGAGGACCGGGAAGTGCAGGCGCTGATGCGCTTCCGGCTGCTGCACGACTACCTGGAGGAGAAGCAGGCCGAGGTCGACGAGGCCAACCGCCTGCTGATTGCCGCCGGCAATGACCCGGTCAACCGGCGCCGGCTGACCAATGTCGGCACCTTCCGCGCCTATGGCATTGCCTACCTGAAGGCGCACCCGGAGATCCACCACGATCTGCTGCTGAACGTGCGCATGATGGAGCCCGATTCGCAGGGCATCCCCGTGGAGATCTATTGCTTTACCGCGCTGACCGCGTGGATGGACTATGAGCGCATCCAGGGCGATGTCTTCGACCACCTGCTGGCGATCCTGCCCGAGCTGGGCCTGCGCCTGTACCAGGCGCCTTCAGGCGCGGACCTGACCGGCGTGCGCATCTCGCCGGTGCTGGCCGCGGCGCAGGTGGCGGCGGCACAGGCCGCCGTCCATCATGCGCCTGCCCACGGCGCCGCCGCGAGCAGCCATCCGATCTGAGCTGCGCCTGACGCTCAGCCGACCGCGCGCGGACGCACGCGGCTGGCGGCTTCCTTGGCGCGGGTGCGGGCGGTGTCGACATCGTCGGCGTACGCCAGCGCCACGCCCATGCGGCGCTTGACGAAGCTCTCGGGCTTGCCGAACAGGCGCACCTCGGTCTGCGGCACGCTCAGTGCCTGGTCGACGCCATCGAAGACCACCCCCTGGGCATCCACGCCGCCGTAGATCACGGCGCTGGCGCCGGGGCTGCGCAGCGTGGTGTCGACCGGCAGGCCCAGGATGGCGCGGGCATGCAGCTCGAACTCGTTCTGCCATTGCGTGGCCATGGTGACCATGCCGGTGTCGTGCGGGCGCGGGCTGACTTCGCTGAACCAGACCTGCTCGCCCTTGACGAACAGCTCCACGCCGAACAGGCCCATGCCGCCCAGGTCTGCCGTGACCGCCTGCGCGATGCGCTGGGCGGTTTCCAGCGCGGCGGGGTGCATCGGCTGCGGCTGCCAGCTTTCGACGTAGTCGCCGCTGACCTGGACGTGGCCGATCGGAGCGCAGAACTGCGTTTCCACCTGGCCGCTGGCGCCCATGGCGCGCACGGTCAGCAGCGTGATCTCGTAGTCGAAATCGATAAAGCCTTCCACGATCACGCGGCCGTGGCTGACGCGGCCGCCGGCCATGGCGTAGTCCCAGGCCGCCTTGACGCCCTCGGGGCCGTCGATCTTGCTCTGGCCCTTGCCGGAGCTGCTCATCACCGGCTTGACCACGCACGGGTAGCCGATGCCGCCGTCGATGGCAGCCTGCAGTTCATCCAGCGAATCGCAGAACTTGTACGGGCTGGTGGGCAGGCCGAGCGATTCGGCGGCCAGGCGGCGGATGCCTTCGCGGTCCATGGTCAGGCGCGCGGCGCGGGCGGTGGGGATCACACGCACGGTGCCGGCGGCTTCCAGGGTTTCCAGCATGGGCGTGGCGATGGCCTCGATCTCGGGCACGACCAGGTGCGGCTTTTCCGCCTCGATCAGCGCCTTGAGCTGGTCCGGGTCGCTCATGGCGATGGTGCGCGCGTGGTGGGCTACCTGCTGGCCGGGGGCATTGTCATAGCGGTCGACGGCGATGGTTTCCACGCCCAGGCGCTGCAATGCAATCAGCACTTCCTTGCCCAGCTCGCCGGAGCCGAGCAGCATCACTTTGGTGGCAGAGGGGGAGAGAGGCGTTCCGAGTGTGGTCATGGCAGCGGATGGGGCGGGAAGGAAAGCCGAGATTGTACGTGTTAGGGGGCTGTCTTTGGCGCCGGCGAGCGCGCATATTGGTATGGGCCAGGGAAGGGCGCCTGGCGCGCGTGCCACCCAATTCAGCGACGAACCATAAAAAAACCCGCGCGGGGGCGGGCTTGAAAAGGCCTGAGGATCCAAGACCGGACCGCTCAGTGTTCATGCTAGGTGCTAAGCGCGCGCTCCGCATCCCCCGTTCGGGGCGGCCCGGCACAGTGTTTCAGGACGTGGCCATCAGCGGCGGGCGCCGCCGCGTGGCCACGGCAAATGCAATTTGCGCCAGACCCGCGGCCAGCCCCAGCGTCACGCCGACCTGCCACGCCACGGTGTAGGAACCCAGCGCGTCGTAGACCAGCCCACCGCCGAAGGCGCCGAAAAAGCTGCCGATCTGGTGGCTGAAGAACGCCACGCCGCCCAGCATGGCCTGCCAGCGCAGGCCGAAGGTCTCGGCGATCCAGCCCGATACCAGCGGCGCCACGCCCAGCCACAGGAAGCCCATTACCGCGGCGAACACCAGCGTGCTCTGCGGCGTGGGCGCGGACGTGAAGTACCAGGTCAGCGCCAGCGAGCGAATCGTATAGATGCCGCCCAGCAGCATCAGCTTGTTGAAGCGGCCGCCGGCCCAGCCGAAGAAGATGCTGCCCAGCACGTTGAAGCCGCCGATCACGCCCAGCGCCTGCGCGCTCAGCATCGGGTCCATGCCGCACACGTCCAGATACGACGGCAGGTGCGTGGTCAGGAAGACCAGCTGCATGCCGCAGACGAAATACGCCAGCGCCATCACCACGAACGGCGCGTGCCGCAGCGCGGTGCCCAGCGCTTCACGCGCGCTGTCCTGGCCGCGCCCTGCGGGCGACACCAGCGGCAGCCGGTCCACGCGCCCGGCAAACCACGCCGCGGGCAGCATCACCAGCGCCAGCAGCACGAACGCTGCCAGCCCGGCGCGCCAGCCGTAGGCCTGCGTCACCATCTGCCCGATCGGCGCCGCCAGCAGCGCGCCCAGCGAGCCCGCGCCAGACACCAGCCCCAGCACCGTGCTGCGCAGCGCCGCCGACACCGGCCGCGCCGCCACCGCCATCGCCAGGGCGCTGCCGGTGCAGGCCATCGACGCGCCGATGGCCACGCCCGCGCCCAGCGTGACGCCGACCATGCTGTGCGCGGTCGCCAGCAGCACCAGTCCGGTCACATAGAGCAGCGAGCCGGCCAGCATCAGCGGCCGGAAGCCGATCCGCGTGGCCCAGGCCCCGGCCAGCGGCTGCAGCAGGCCCCACGCCAGGTTCTGTACCGCGATGGCGATGGTGAAATCCGATACCGAGATGCCGATGTCCCGCGTCAGCGGCGGCATGAAGATGCCAAGGCTCTGGCGCAGGCCCATGGCCAGGCTGAGCATCACGGAGGCGCCGATCAGGATCGGCAAGGCCGGGCGCAGGGCTTCGTAGCGGGAAGGCGCGGTGGGGGTAGGCACGGTGTGGTCTCGTCGCTTGTCGTTATCGTTGTGAGCCCCGGGGCGCTTTCCATGTCTTTACATTTAAGCGTGCGCTGAATATACCGCAGGGTAGGGCGAGCGTATGCGCCAGGCCCAACCGTGTCAATTTGGCTTTGGGCGGGTCCGCCTTCCGCTTTGCCAAAGGCGGCCCCACACCTCGCTAGTCCAGACTGACCTTGGATGCCCGGATGGTCTCGCCCCAGCGCTTGATGTCGCCGCTGACCAGCGCGGCGAACTTCGGCTGCGGTTCGCCGCCAGGGATACCGCCCATGTCGCGGAACCTGGCCACCACCTCGGGGTCGCGCATGGCCTTGCCCAGCGCTTCCTGCAGCGTGGCGGCAATGGCCGGCGGGGTCCTGGCCGGCGCAAAGAAGCCCAGCCAGCCCATCACCACGAAATCCTTCACGCCGGTCTGCGCCATCGTCGGCACGTCCGGCAGTGCCGGCAGGCGTTCGGCGCTGGTCACCGCAAGCGCGCGCAGCTTGCCGGCGCGGATCTGCGGCAGCGCCTGCGTCAGGTTGTCGAACATGAAGGTGGTTTCGCCCGCCAGCACCGAGGTGGTGGCGGGTGTCGACCCCTTGTACGGCACGTGAATTACTTCGGTGCCAGTGCGCAGCCGGAACAGTTCCGCCGTCAGGTGCGTGGTCTGCCCGATGCCGGCCGAGGCGTAGGAATACTTCCCCGGGGACTGCTTGAGCTGCGCCACCAGCTCGGACACGCTGCGCACCGGCGCCTGCGCGCCGACCACCAGCACGTTGGCGAACGAGATCAGGTCCGTCAGCGGCATGAAGTCCTGTGGCTGGTAGGGCAACTGCTTGTAGGCGCTGTAGTTGATTGCGTGCGAGCCGGTATTGCCGACCAGCAGCGTGTAGCCGTCCGGCGCCGCGCGCATGAAGGCCTGCGTGCCGATGATGCCGCCGCTGCCGGGCTTGTTGTCGACCACCACCGGCTGGCCCAGGATGGCCGACAGCTTCTGCGCCACCAGGCGCGTCGGGATGTCGGTGGTGCCGCCCGGCGCGCCGGGCACGATGATGGTGATGGGGCGCTCAGGCCAGGACGCGGCGCTGGCGGGCAGCGGCAGCGTGGCGGCGGCGGTCGCCAGCAGCAGGGCCGCGGACGTGTTGAACAGCGATTCTGGCAGCTTGTGTTTCATGGGTCTCCTCCATGTTCTGGTCTGTGTGCTGCTTGGCATGTGCGAACGGCCGGCTTGTGGCCGGCCGTTCTCTAGCCCAGGGCGGATGACATCGATGCCCTCGGTCTGGCGTGTGCCATCATTTGCCCGTCCACACCGGCTTGCGCTTCTCGGCGAATGCGGCGGCACCCTCGCGGGCATCGGCCGAGGTGAACACCGGCGCCAGCAGCGGGCGCTGGCGCTCGAACATCTCCTCGGCGCTCCAGTCGGCGGACTCGGCCACGATCTGCTTGCTGACCGCAACCGCCAGCGGGCCGTTGGCGCCGATCTCTTCGGCCAGCGCCAGCGCGCCTGCCAGCGCCTGGCCTGGTTCGGTCAGGCGGTTGATCAGGCCATAGGCGTGGGCCTGTTCGGCGCCCAGCATATTGCCGGTCAGCGCGTATTCCATGGCGATGTGGTACGGCACGCGGCGCGGCAGGCGCATCAGGCCGCCGGCGCCGGCCACCAGCCCGCGCTTGACTTCAGGCAGGCCGAACCTGGCCGCGTTCGACGACACGATCAGGTCGCACGCCAGCGCCAGCTCGAAGCCGCCGGCCAGCGCATAGCCTTCGACGGCGGCGATCAGCACCTTGCGCGGCGGCTTCTCGGTCAGCCCGCCAAAGCCGCGGCCAGGCAGGCTGGGACGCTTGCCTTCCAGGAAGCCCTTCAGGTCCATGCCCGAGCAGAAGGTGCCGCCCGCGCCGGTCAGGATGGCCACGCTCAGGTCGTCGCGGCTTTCCAGCTGGTCGATGGCGGCGGCCAGCGCGGTCGCGGTCTCGAAGTCCATGGCGTTTTTCGCCTGGGGCCGGTTCATGGTGATCAGCAGCGTATTGCCGCGGGTTTCCAGTTGCAGCGTGTCGCTCATGCGGGATTCCTTGTCAGAAGTCGGTATCGGTGCAGCGCGCGGCTCAGCGCGGTGCCATGCGGATGGCGCCGTCCAGGCGGATGGTTTCGCCGTTGAGCATGGGGTTCTCCAGGATGTGCAGCGCGGTGGACGCGTATTCATCCGGTGCGCCCAGGCGGGGCGGGTGCGGCACCATGGCGCCGAGCGAGGCGCGCACGTTCTCCGGCAGCTTGGCCAGCAGCGGGGTGTCGAACAGTCCCGGGGCGATGGTGCAGACGCGGATCGCGCGCTGTGCCAGGTCGCGCGCGGCCACCAGGGTCATGCCGACGATGCCGGCCTTGGCCGAGGCATAGGGAATCTGGCCGATCTGGCCTTCGTAGGCGGCCACCGACGCGGTCAGCACGCACGCGCCGCGCTCGCCGTCGATCAGTTCGTTCTTGGCCATGCGCGCGGCCCCCAGGCGCAGCGCGTTGAAGGTGCCGATCAGGTTGATGCGCACGATCGACTCGTACTTTTCCAGCGAACCCGGCGAGCCGTCCTTCTCGACCACGCGCACCGGGCCGCCCAGGCCGGCGCAATGGATCAGCGCGCGCAGCGGGGCAATGGCTTCGGCGGCGTCGTAGACGGCGTTCATCTGGTCGGTGTCGGTCACGTCGGCCTTGAGGAAGCGGACCTTGCCGCTGAACTCGTCGACCGCGGCATTGCCGCGCTCTTCCGACAGGTCGGCGATCACGACGTCGACGCCGCGTTCCACCAGGCGCCGCACGCAGGCCAGGCCCAGGCCGGAAGCGCCGCCGGTCACGACGGCGGACATATTGGTCAGTTTCATGCTGTGTCTCCTTGACTGGATGTCTGGTTCAGGCGCGGCTTACAGGCGCTCGATGATGGTGGCGTTGGCCATGCCGCCGGCCTCGCACATCGACTGCAGGCCATAGCGCTGGCCGCTGTCTTCCAGTGCATGCAGCATGGTGGTCATCAGCCGCACGCCGGAGGCGCCCAGCGGATGGCCCAGCGCAATGGCGCCGCCGCGCGGGTTCAGGCGTGCCGGGTCGGCGCCGAGCGCGCGCTGCCAGGCCAGCGGCACGCAGGCAAAGGCTTCGTTGATCTCGTAGTGGTCGATCTGGTCCAGCTTCAGGCCGCTCTTCTTGATCGCGCGCTGGCTGGCGGGGATCGGGGCGGTCAGCATCATGACCGGATCGTCGCCGCACACGTCGAACGCCACGAAGCGAGCGCGCGGCTTCAGGCCCAGGCGCTGCGCCATGGATTCGCTCATCAGCAGCATGGCGGAGGCGCCGTCACTGATCTGCGAGGCATTGCCCGCGGTCACGTTCCAGCCGATCTGCGGGAAGCGCGCGCTGAGTTCGTCATTGCGGAACGAGGCCTGCAGCGTGCCCAGCTTCTCCACCGAGGTGCCCGGGCGGATGGTTTCATCCTGCTCGACCAGCCCGTTGGGCGTGCTGATGCCCAGGATCTCGCGGCGGAAGGCACCGCTTTCGCGCGCGGTGGCGGCCAGCTCGTGCGAGCGGGCCGAATAGCTGTCCATGTCGTGGCGCGACAGTTCGTACTTGGCGGCCACCAGCTCGGCCGCAACACCCTGTGACACCAAACCTGGCGCATAGCGCGCTTCCATCGACGGGCCGTACGGGTTCTGGCCAATGCGGGCCGAGCCCATCGGCACGCGGCTCATCGACTCGATGCCGCAGGCGATGACGATGTCATAGGCGCCGGCCATGATGCCCTGCGCGGCGAAATGCACCGCCTGCTGGCTGGAGCCGCACTTGCGGTCGATGGTGGTGGCCGGCACGTGGTCAGGAAAGCCTGCCGCCAGCCACGCCACCCGGCCCGGGCCGGCGGACTGCTCGCCCGCCTGGGTCACACAGCCGGTGATGACGTCGTCGACCAAACCCGGGTCCAGCTTGTTGCGCTCGACCAGGCCCTTGATGACCTGGGCCAGCAACTCGGTGGCATGGAGTTCGGTAAAGGCCGAGCCTGGCTTGGAGCGGCCCATCGGGCTGCGGATGGCGTCGACGATGACGGCTTGTTGCATGCGGTGTCTCCTGAAAAGGCTGAACGTTGCGAGTCGTGGCTGGGATATTGAGACATCTGTACCGAAATGTGATCGTCCAATACGATGAATTGGGATTCTGGCTTCGGAAAAGCGTCGTGTAAACCCAAATAACCCGGTTTGACTTTGGAAAAAACGAAGGGCAACATCCGGGTTTTGAGACGCACGTATCAAAAAACCTTGAATCAAGGCAATAACATGACGAATGCACCACACGCCTCCCTGACCCCGCCGCCCGCCGATGCCGACGGCGAGGCGCGCCTTGTCAGCGCGCTGGCGCGGGGCATTTCGATCCTCAACTGCTTTTCCCCGACGGTGCAGGAGCTCAGCAGCCGCGAACTGATGGAGCGCACCGGCCTGGCCAAGCCGACCCTGTTCCGGCTGCTCGACACCCTGTGCGAACTGGGCCTGCTGCACTATTCGGAGCGCTTGTCGCGCTACGTGCCCGGGGTCGGGCTGATCAACCTGGCCGCACCCGCGCTGGCACGCATGACGATCCGCCAGCTGGCGCGGCCGGCCATGCAGGAGCTGGCGGACCACATCGCCGGGCAGGTGGAGCTGATCGTCGGCAGCGGCAATGCGCTGACCTACGTCGAAATCGCCCAGGGCGTGGGCAGTCATGTGTTCCGGCCCGAGGTCGGCACGCGCGTGTCGGTCTCGCGCACGGGTTCCGGACGCGGCTACCTGATGCTGTTGACCGAGGCCGAGCGCGAGGCGTACCTCGCCCAGCTCCGCGCCGCCGATCCGCAGCGCGCCGACTGGCTGCAGGAGCGCCTGGCCGATGCCGCCCGCGACCTGCAAGACCACGGCTTCTGCCGCGGCCACCGCGACCTGCACCGCGAGGTCGAATCGGTTGCCGTGCCGATGCGCACCCGCCGCGACGGCGAGGCGTGGATCTTTGCCGCCTCGGTGCCGGTATTCAGCCAGCAGAGCAAGCAGATGGAGGAAGACATCGGCCCGCGCCTGGTGAGCCTGGTGCGCAATGTAGAGGGAGCGCTGGGCGTGGCAGGCTGAGCGGCACAGCAGTCCGCCTGACGCTCAGCTGGTCAGTTGCCTGTGAACACCGGCGTGCGCTTGTCCAGGAACGCCTGCACTGCCTCACGGTGGTCGGCGGTCTGGTGCGACAGCGCCTGGAAGCCGGCGGACAGTTCCAGCAGCGTATCCAGGCGGGTATGCATGGCCTCGCGCATCAGGCGCTTGGCCAGGCGCACCGCGTGCGGCGGGTTGGCGGCGATGCGGCCGGCCAGCTCATAGGCCGTGGGCAGCAGCGCCTCGGGCGCGACCACGCGCGACACCAGGTTCCATTCCAGCGCCAGCCTGGCATCGATCGGCTGGCCGGTGAAGGTCATCTCCGCCGCCCGGGACAGGCCGATCACGCGCGGCAGCAGCCATGCGCCGCCGTCGCCGGGGATGATGCCGAGCTTGACAAAGGACTCGGCAAACTGCGCCCGCTCCGAGGCAATGCGGATGTCGCACATGCACGCCAGGTCCAGCCCCGCGCCCATGGCCGCGCCATTGACCGCGGCGATGACCGGCACTTCCAGGTTGAACAGCGCCAGCGGCAGCCGCTGGATGCCGCAGCGGTAGTCCTGACGGATTTCCATGCCCGGCACTGCGCCGGAGGCCTGGCGTTCCATGTCCTTGATATTGCCGCCAGACGAGAACGCCGTGCCCGCGCCGGTAATGACCACCGCGCGCACGCTGCGGTCGCCGTGGATGCGGTCGATCGCGGCCAGGAACTCCGCCACGGCGGTATTGCCGGTCAGCGGGTTGCGGCGCTCGGGCTCGTTCATCGTCAGGGTGACGATATGGTCCTGCTGCTCGTAGAGAAGGAAGTTGCTCATGGTGGTGTCTCCGGATGCGCGATGCAGGCTGGTTGCCTGCCTTGGCGCCAAGGCTAAGCCACCGGCGCCCGCACCGTCCAATATTCATTTCTTCATCAGCAATATCCTGCACATATCGCTGGGCAGGCTCGGGACGCCAGCCATCTTGCGCCGGCGGCGCGACTTTCTGCGGGTAATCCCTGTACCCATAATCGAATCGCTCACCGATTATCTATAGGCCCCGGCCACCGCCCGGCATCGCGCAGTTCCGTAATCCTGCAGTCCCGAATTCCAACAAGAATGCCCTACAGGAGACGATATGAGCCATGCGTTGACGCAGGCGACGGACCCCGTTGCCCCCGATGTTGCAATGCACCCCCACCGCACCATGAGGCGCGCCACAGGCTTCCTGGCAGCGGCCCTGGCGCTGGTGATGCAGGTCTTGCCCGCCGGCGCCGCGGCGCCGCGCAATGCGGCCGCCAAGGTTGACGGCGCCTTTATCAGTGCCAACGCCAGCACCGCCCGCGACTGGCCCAGCCACGGCCTGGACTATGCCGAGACCCGCTTCAGCCGGCTCAGGCAGATCGATGCCGCCAACGTGCGCGACCTGGGGCTGGTGTGGACCTACAATCTGGAGTCGACCCGCGGCGTGGAGGCAACCCCGCTGGTGGTGGACGGCGTGATGTACGTCACCGCGTCATGGAGCGTGGTGCATGCGGTCGATGCGCGCACCGGCAAGCGGCTCTGGACCTTCGATCCCAAGGTGGACCGCTCGCTCGGCTATCGCGGCTGCTGCGACGTGGTCAACCGCGGCGTGGCGCTGTACCAGGGCAAGGTGTTCGTGGCCGCCTACGATGGCCGGCTGATCGCGCTGGATGCCGCCAGCGGCCGCAAGCTGTGGGAGAAAGACACCATCATCGACCGCAAGTACTCGTACACCATCACCGGCGCGCCGCGCGTGTTCAAGGGCAAGGTCATCATCGGCAACGGCGGCGCCGAATATGGCGTGCGCGGCTACATCACCGCCTATGACGCCGGCACCGGCGAGCAGAAGTGGCGCTGGTTCACGGTGCCGGGCGACCCCTCCAAGCCGTTCGAGGATGAGTCGATGGCTGCGGCGGCCAAGACCTGGGACCCCAGCGGCAAATACTGGGAGGCGGGCGGCGGCGGCACGGCCTGGGACACGCTGGCCTTCGACCCCGAGCTGAACCTGATGTACGTGGGCACCGGCAACGGCGCGCCATGGTCGCGCAGCAAGCGCAGCCCGGCCGGCGGCGACAACCTCTACCTGGCATCGATCGTCGCGCTCGATCCCGACACCGGCAAATACGTCTGGCACTACCAGGAGACCCCGGGCGACAACTGGGACTACACCTCGACCCAGCCGATGATCCTGGCCGACCTGAAGCTCGATGGCCAGATGCGCAAGGTCATCCTGCACGCGCCCAAGAACGGCTTCTTCTTCGTCATCGACCGCACCAACGGCAAGTTCATCTCGGCAAAGAACTTTGTCGACGTGAACTGGGCCACCGGCTATGACGCCAATGGCCGCCCCATCGAGCGGCCCGAGGCGCGCGCCACCGACAAGCCTTATGACTCGGTCCCCGGTCCGTACGGCGCGCACAACTGGCATCCGATGTCGTTCAACCCGCAGACCGGGCTGGTCTACCTGCCGGCGCAGAACGTGCCGATCAACCTGATGGACGACAAGGCCTGGAACTTCAATGAAGGCAAACCCGGCACGCCGCATGGCAACGTGGGCTGGAACACCGCCAAATTCCTGAACGCCGAGCCGCCCAAGGGCAAGCCCTTCGGCCGGCTGATTGCGTGGGACCCGGTGCAGCAGAAGGCCGCGTGGACGCAGGAACATGTGTCGCCGTGGAACGGCGGCACGCTGACCACGGCCGGCAACCTGGTGTTCCAGGGCACCGCCGACGGCCGCTTTGTCGCCTATGACGCGCGCAGCGGCGACAAGCTGTGGGAGTCGCCCACCGGCACCGGCGTGGTGGCGGCGCCGGTCAGCTTCGAGTTGAACGGCAAGCAGTATGTGTCGGTGGCAGTGGGTTGGGGCGGGGTCTACGGGCAGGCCCAGCGCGCCACCAACCGGCAGGGGCCGGGCACGGTCTACACCTTCGCCCTCGGTGGCAAGGCACCGCTGCCGGCCTTTGCCGAGTACCGCACCGCCAAGCTGCTGCAGGGCGTGAAATATGACCCGGCGCAGGTCAAGGCGGGCACCGGCCTGTACGTCAGCAACTGCGTCCTGTGCCACGGCGTTCCCGGCGTGGACCGCGGCGGCAATATCCCCAACCTGGGCTATATCGATGCCGCCTATATCGAGAACCTGGACAAGGTGGTCTTCAAGGGGCCGGCGATGGCGCGCGGCATGCCTGACTTCACCGGCAAGCTGACGCCGGACGATGTCGAGAAGATCAAGGCCTTCATCCAGGGGACCGCTGACGCGGTGCGGCCCAAGCCCTGAGGGCAGGGCCGGGCCTCAGTCCTCGGCCTGGAAGCCGGTCGCCTCCACGATCGGCTTCCAGGCGGCGCGTTCCAGCTGGATGCGGCGGCGGCCTTCGTGGCCGGGGCGCGCCACCACTTCCAGGCCCAGCGCTTCCAGCTTGGCCGCGGTGGCGGCGTTGGCCGAGGCCGCGAGGAACATCTTTTCCACTTGCGCCACCACGTCAGGCTGGGTGCCTGCCGGGACGAACACGCCGTACCAGCTGGTGGCGTGGTCGTACTGGCTGAAGCCCTGTTCCTTCATGGTGGGCACTTCGGGCAGCGCCTTGGCGCGGCGCGTGCCGCTCACGCCAAGGAAGCGCAGCTTGCCGCCCTTGTACAGCGGCATCATGCTGGCCACGGCATCCCAGCCGATCGACACATTGCCGCTGACCACATCCACCAGCATCGGCGATGCGCCGCGATACGCCGCGGGCGTGATGGCGATGCCTTCGGCCTTGCCCAGCGCCACCGTGCCGAGGTGGCCGGCGCTGCCGATGGTGGCCAGGCCCAGGCTGGCGCCGCCCGGGTTGCGCCTGGCCCAGCTCACGTATTCCTTCATGTTCTGGTAAGGCTGCTGCACGCCGGTCGCGACCGCGGTCGGCACATCGGTCAGTACCGCTGCGGGCACCAGGTCCTTGTCGGCGTCGTAAGACAGCTTCTTGTAGGTCAGCGGAAAGATCGTGAACAGGGGCGAGGGGCCGATGAACACGGTCTTGCCATCGGGCCTGGCGCGCTTCACGTAGTCGAGCGCCAGGCGCGCCGACGCGCCGGGGCGGTTTTCGACCACCACCGTGCCGTGGCCGTCCTGGCGCAGCTGCTCGGCATACAGGCGGGCAAGGCTGTCGGCGGCGCCGCCGGGGGCGTAGCCGACGATGATATGCATCGGCTCGGCATCGGCCGCGCTAGCCGGAGCGGTCATGGCGAAGGTGGCGGCAGCGACGGCGGTCATGGCCAGCAGCCGGCGCGTCAATCGGACTTGATCAGTCATGGCAGTCAGGGAACGATGTTGAGAGAGTGTCAGGGCAGGGTGGGCCACTGGCCCGTGAGGTCATGGACCGATTCGTACAAGGCCGCCACACGCAGCAGCTGCGCGTCGCCGCGGAACTGCCCGACCAGCTGCAGCCCGATCGGCAGCCCGTCGCCACCAAAGCCGCAGGGCAGGCTGATGGCCGGATGCCCAGTCATATTGAACGGCATGGTCCACGGGAACCAGTTCGCGCGCACATCGGGATAGTCCTGGCCGTCGATTTCGATCTGGCCGAACAGGTCTTGCTCCAGCGGCAGCGCGGTGCGTGTGATGGTGGGCATGGCGAGCAGGTCGGCGCGTCCCAGCAGCGCCTGCACGCGCAGGAACAGTTGCGAGCGCTCGAACATCGCCTGCTGGTATTCCACTGCGGTGAATGCGGCGGCGGATTCCACCTGGCGCACGAAGGTCGGGCTCAGCGCCTCGCGGTGCTGGGCCACGATCGGCGCAAAGCGCGTGCGCCATACAGTGTGGTTGATGGCACGCCAGACGGGCTCGACGTCGAACCCCTCGCCGCCGAACGGCTCCAGTTCGGCGCCCAGTGCGCGCAGCTTGTCCAGGCTGGCCTCGAACGCGCGCGCCACGTCCGCCGACACCGGACGGCCCGGCGGCGCCAGGCAGTACAGGATGCACCGGCCACGCAGGTCGCCCTGCGGCTGCGCTGCGGCCACGTAGTCGGCGGCGGGCACTCCGATCGACCACGGGTCGCACGGGTGTTCGCCGGCCATGGCCTGCAGCATCAGGCCGGTGTCGGCCACCGTGCGCGTGGTCGGCGTCACGTAGGTCTGGTTGCCGAACAGGTCCTGCGCCTGGCTGTGCGGAATCACCCCCTGGCTCTGCTTGATGCCCACCACGCCATTGCAGGCGGCAGGAATGCGCGTGGAGCCGCCGCCATCGGTCGCCACCGCCAGCGGCGCGATGCCGCTGGCCACTGCCACCGCGGCGCCGCCGCTGGAGCCGCCACTGGTGCGCTCGGCGTGCCAGGCATTGCGGGTGCGCCCGAACAGCGGCGAATCGGTCAGGCTTTTGGAGCCGAATTCCGGCGTGGTGGTCTTGCCGACCAGGATCGCGCCCTGCTCGCGCAACCGCGCCACCGCCACGGCGTCTTCGGCCGGCACGTTGTCGCGCATCGGCACGGCGCCAAAGGTCGTGCGCACGCCGCGCGTGTTGACGATGTCCTTGGCGGTAAACGGAATGCCGTGCAGCGGAGGCAGCGGCCGGCCGGACATCACTTCCGCTTCCGCCGCGCGCGCCGCGGCCATGGCCTCGTCCGCGCACAGCGTGATAAAGCAGTTCAGCACCGGCTGCAGCCGCTCGGCGCGCGCCAGCACCGCAGCGGTCAGTTCCACCGGCGAGATTTCCTTGCGCCGGATGCGCTGCTGCAGTTCGGCGGCGCTGGCAAGACAAAGCGCTTCGCTCATTGGACGGGCGTCTCCTGAAGATGGCCGCGCGTGCCGGTATCGGCGCGCGCAGGCGTGATGGCGATACGCTGGCATCTTACAACCGGCCCGCGCACGCGGGGACTATCGCCGCCAAGTGCCGTCGGCGAGGAAGCGTTCGGCCAGCTACGCGTTGCCGTTCAGGGGCGCGCCGGCGATGACAGGTAGGCCTGCAGGCCGTCTGCCGGCAAGGCGCGTGAAAACAGCCACCCCTGGCCGAACTGCGCGCCGCGCTCTCGCAGGAAGCGCGCCTGCTCTTCATGCTCGATGCCCTCGGCCACGACCTCGAATCCCAGCGCCTCCGCCATGGCGATGATGTGCGGCGCCACCGAGCTGGAAGCCGCCTCGCGGCCGATGGTACTACGCGGCGGCGCTGCTGCGCAGCACGCGCCGTCGCCGCGCGTATTCAGATTCCTTTTGCAAGGCGATGAATTTTTTCGTGCGCCGCGCAATAAGGCACGCATGACTTGCGCAATGCCGGCAGAATCCGGAAAGTAGGGGAACGACTGCCCGCACAGAGGACCTGGCCCATGACCACCGCCCCATTTGCAAGACCCACACCATCGGCCCGGCTTGCCGCCCGGCACACGCCGGCCGTGATCCCGGGCAACGGCTAGGGGGGCGCATGGCGCTGGTGCTGCTGATCGCGCTGCCTCTGCTGGCCGCGGCGCTGACGTGGTTGATCGGCATGCGCGCCGCGCGCATGCTGGCGCCTGTCATCATCGGCTTGCCGCTGGCCGCGCTGGTGCTGCTGCTGAGCCTGCGCGGCGCGGTCTTCGAGCAGCCGGGGCATGCGCTGGGCTGGCGCGTGGCGTGGCTGCCGCAGCTCGGGCTGGACCTGTCGCTGCGGCTGGACGGCCTGTCGTACCTGTTTGCGCTGCTGGTGCTCGGCGTGGGCCTGCTGGTGATCCTGTACGCGCGCTACTACCTCGCGCGCAATGAATCCGCGGTGCGCTTCTTCTGCCTGCTGCTGCTGTTCATGGCGGCCATGCTGGGCGTGGTGCTGGCAGGCAACCTGCTGCTGCTGGTGGTGTTCTGGGAGCTGACCAGCATCCTGTCGTTCCTCCTGATCGGCTTCTGGTCATGGCGCACCGATGCGCGCCAGGGCGCGCGCATGGCGCTGGCGGTCACGGGCGGCGGCGGGCTGGCGCTGCTGGCCGGGGTGCTGCTGCTGGGCCATATCTGCGGAAGCTTCGAGCTGTCCGTGGTGCTGGCGCAGGCCGGCAAGGTGCAGCACCACCCGCTCTACCTGCCGATGCTGGTGCTGGTCCTGCTGGCAGTCTTCACCAAGTCAGCGCAGTTCCCGTTCAGCTTCTGGCTGCCGCATGCCATGGCCGCGCCCACGCCGGTCTCGGCCTACCTGCACTCGGCCACCATGGTCAAGGCCGGCGTGTTCCTGCTGGCGCGGCTCTATCCGGTGCTGGACGGCACCAACAGCTGGTTCTACCTGGTCAGCATGACCGGGCTGGCCACGCTCATCGTGGGCGCCGGCCTGGCGCTGCTGCAGCGGGACCTGAAAGGGCTGCTGGCTTATTCCACCATCAGCCACCTGGGCCTGATCACGCTGCTGTTCGGGCTCGATACCCAGCTCAGCACGGTGGCGGCCATCTTCCATATCATCAACCACGCCGTGTTCAAGGCGTCGCTGTTCATGGCGGCCGGCATCATCGACCATGAGACCGGCACGCGCGACCTCGACCGCCTGCACGGGCTGGCGCGCTACATGCCGCACACCGCAGTGCTGGCCATCGTGGCATCGCTGTCGATGGCGGGGGTGCCGTTGTTCAACGGCTTCCTCAGCAAGGAAATGTTCTTCGGCGAGACCCTGGCGCAGGGCCTGCTGGGCGACTTCAACTGGGTGATCCCGACCGCGGCGACGCTGGCGGGGGCGCTGACGATGGCCTATTCGCTGCGCTTTATCTACGGCGTGTTCTTCGGCGCCCGGCAGCCCGACGTGCCCAACTACCCGCCGCACGAGCCGCCGCGCTTCATGAAGGTGCCGGTGGAGTTCCTGGTGGTGATCTGCCTGGTGGTCGGGCTGGTGCCGGCCTATACCGTGGGCGACCTGCTGGCGGCGGCTTCGCTTGCCACGCTGCGCGCGCCCCTGCCAGAGTACAGCCTGAACCTGTGGCACGGGGTCAATTTGCCGCTGCTGATGAGCCTGGTGTCGATGGCCGGCGGCGCGGCGCTGTTCTTCCTGCGCCGCGACGCGCTGCGGCGCCTGCAGCAGGCAATCGACCACCTGAGCGCGCGCCAGTCGTTCGAGCGTGGCATGCATGCGCTGGAACGCTTTGCCGCTGCCGTCACGCGCTGGCTCGAGAACGGCTCGCTGCAGACCTATGTCGCCTGGATGCTGCTGGCGCTGCTGGCCGTGCCGGCATACTTCCTGGCCGACCTGGAATGGCTCGGCGGCAGCGTGCCGGCGGGCGCCATTGACCTGATCGGGGCTGCCACGCTGGCGCTGCTCGGGCTGTGCGCGGTGGGCGTGGTGGTGACGCACCGCCAGCGGCTGCTCGCGCTGGTGCTGCTGGGCGGCTGCGGGTTGATGGTGTCGATGGCGTTCCTGCGGTTCTCCGCGCCGGACCTGGCGCTGACGCAGATCTCGGTTGAGGTGGTGACGATCCTGCTGCTGGTGCTGGCGCTGTTCTACCTGCCGCGCGAGACGCCGGAGCGCGCCGGGGCTGCGCGCCGCGGGCGGGATGCGGTGCTGGCGCTCGGCGGTGGCACCTTGCTGGCAGTGGCGGCTTACGCCGTGATGACGCGGCCGTATGACCCGGTGTCTGCCTTCTACATCGACCAGTCCGTGCCCGGCGGCGGCGGGCACAACGTGGTCAACGTGCTGCTGGTGGATTTCCGGGGCTTCGACACCATGGGCGAGATCTGCGTGCTGCTGATTGCAGGGCTGGCGGTGCAGGCGCTGCTCAAGGGCATGCGGCTGGACACGCCGTCGGCAGCGCCCGATGGCCTGCCGTGGAGCAGCCAGGCGCATCCGCTGCTGCTGGCCATGCTGGCGCGGCTGATGCTGCCGCTGACGCTGCTGGTGGCGGTCTTTATCCTGCTGCGCGGGCACAACCTGCCGGGCGGCGGCTTTGTCGCGGCGCTGATCACATCGGTGGCGCTGCTGCTGCAGTACGTTGCCAGCGGCGTGCGCTGGACCGAAGCGCGCATTGCGCCGGACTATCGCGCCATTGCCGGCGGCGGCATTCTGCTGGCGGGTCTGACCGGACTGGGCAGCCTGGCCTTCGGCTATCCGTTCCTGACCACCGCCTTCGGGCATTTCCACATACCGGGCATCGGCGAGGTGGAACTGGCCACGGCGATGATCTTCGACCTGGGAGTCTTCTGCACCGTGACGGGAACCACGCTGGTGATCGTATCGCACCTGGGCGTGCGCAACCTGCCGCCGGCACAGGCCGCGGAGGACGCCTGATGGCCGCGCTCTACGCCATCACCATCGGCATCCTTGCCGCGGGCGGCATCTACCTGCTGCTGCGCGAGCGCGTCTTCACCGTGGTGCTGGGGCTGACGCTGCTGTCGTATGCGGTCAGCCTGTTCCTGCTGGGCATGGGGCGCCTGTCGATCGGGCGGCCGCCGGTGATCGTGGCGGGCGCCAGCTATGCCGATCCGCTGCCCCAGGCGCTGGTGCTGACCGCCATCGTGATCGCGTTCGGCATGACGGCGTTCGCGGTAGTGCTGGCGCTGCGCTCGCTGGGGCTTACCGGCAGCGACCATGTCGACGCCGCCGGCCAGCCCGAGGAGCGCGCCGCCGATGGCGGCAAGCAGGATCCGCGGCCATGAACCACGCCGTGCTGCTGCCCATCCTGATCCCCATGTTTGCCGGTGCGCTGCTGACCGCGATGCCGGCCCAGCAGCTGCGCGCGCAGCGCATCGTCTGCGCCGCGGCCACGCTGTTGCTGGCGCCAGTGGCAGTGCACCTGCTGCGCCAGGCCGCTACCGGCGAGATCGTGGTCTACGCGATGGGCAACTGGTCGGCCCCGTTCGGCATCGTGCTGCAGCTGGACCGCACCGGTGCGATGATGCTGGCCCTGACCGTGGTGCTGGCCGTCGCCGCGCTGGCGGCGGCGGGAGAGGGCACGGCCCGGCAGGGCCGGCATTTCCATGCGCTGTTCCAGTTCCAGCTGATGGGCCTGAACGGCGCCTTCCTGGCGGGCGACCTGTTCAACCTGTTCGTCTTCTTCGAGATCCTGCTGATCGCGTCCTATGCCCTGCTGGTGCATGGGGCAGGGCGGGCGCGCATCGGCGCCGGGCTGCACTATGTGATCCTGAACCTGGTGGCGTCGTCATTCTTCCTGGTGGCGGTTGGCGTGCTGTACGGGCTGTCGGGCACGCTGAACATGGCGCACCTGGGCCTGCGCCTGGCCGGCTTGCCGGCCCAGGACCTGCCGCTTGCGGTGGCCGCCGGCGCCATGCTGATGCTGGTCTTTGCGCTGAAGGCGGCGCTGTTCCCGCTGTATTTCTGGCTGCCGCGCGCCTACGCCAGCGCCACCGGCCCGGTCGCGGCGCTGTTTGCCATCATGACCAAGGTCGGCATCTACGCGATGCTGCGTTGCGATGCGCTGATCTTCGGCGGCCCGCAAGGGCTGCTGGGGCCGTTCCTGCATGACTGGGTGTTCTTGCTGGCGCTGATCACGCTCGCGGTCGGCGCGCTGGGCGCCGTCGCCGCCGGCACGCTGCGCGCGATGACCAGCTACCTGGTGGTGGCATCGGTCGGGTTGCTGGCCGCCTGCGTATCGATGCAGACGCAAGCCGGCTGGGCCGCGGCGATGTTCTACCTGCTCAGCACCACGCTGTGCACTGCCGCGCTGTTCCTGCTGGCCGACGCGCTGGAGCCGGAGCCTGGGCGCGAGGACGGGGCCCCGGTCAGTGCCTCGCGGCTGGCCGGGCTGCTGTACCTGGTGGGCGTGGTGGCAGCGGTGGGGCTGCCGCCGCTGTCGGGCTTCCTCGGCAAGGCCATGGTGCTGCGCGCGACCCCGCCGCCGTGGGTGCCGGCGCTGTGGTCCGCGGTGCTGGTGTCGGGCCTGCTGCTGCTGGTTGCCGTGTCCCGCACCGGCACGCGGCTGCTGTGGCGGCTGCCGCATGAGGCCGAGCACGTGCCGGAAGGGAATGAGTACTTAGACGAAGACCATCCCGGCGCGGCACGCGTGCGCGTGCGGCCCGATGCGCGCAAGCTGGCCTGCTGCGCACTGCTGCTGGCGGGCAATATCGCGCTGACGGCATGCGCGCGGCCGGTCAGCGACTATGTGGCCGACGCGGCGGCGCAGTTGCTGGACCGCGCCGCCTATCTCCGGGCAGTGCTGCCCGGGCAGCCGGGGTAAGCCATGCTGCAGCGTCTGCTTCCCCATCCGTGGCTGAGCCTGATCCTGATGATCATGTGGCTGTTGCTGACCAACAGCCTGGCCCCCGGGCACTGGTTGCTGGGGGCGCTGCTGGGCTGGGCCATCGGCCGGCTGGCCGACCGCTGGCTGGTGCTGGGCGCGTTCCGCCTGTCGCGGCCCGACCTGATCCTGCGGCTCAGCATCCATGTGCTGTTCGATATCGTGAAAGCCAACGTGGAAGTGGCCATCATGGTGCTGGGTCCCACCGCGCGCCTGCGCCCCGCCTTTATCGTGGTGCCGCTCGATGTCGAGCACGAGCTTGCCACCACCGCGCTGATCAGCATCGTCTCGCTCAGCCCCGGCACGCTGTGCGCAGAACTGAGCGACGACCGCCGCGCCTTGCTCGTGCACGTGCTGGACCTGGAGGAAGAGGCCGCGCTGGTCGAGCTCATCAAGTCGCGCTATGAAACCCCGCTCAAGGAGATCTTCCAATGCTTGCCATCGTGATACCGGTCTGCCTGGTGATCCTGGGCCTGGCCTTCCTGCTGACCCTGGCGCGGCTGCTGCGCGGACCCAGCCTGCCGGACCGCATCGTGGCGCTGGACACGCTGAATATCAACGCCATCGCGCTGATCGTGGTGCTCGGCATCAGCCTGGATTCGGCGCTGTTCTTCGAGGCCGCGCTGCTGATCGGGGTGATGGGCTTCGTCGGCACCGTGGCGCTGTCCAAGTACCTGCAGCGCGGCGACATCATCGAATACTAGGGAACGCCAGATGCTGCATCCTGTTGCGGAATTCATCGTGTGCGCGCTGCTGCTGGTGGGCAGCGTGTTCATGCTGGTCGGGGCGGTCGGGCTGTTCCGGCTGCCGGACTTCTTCATGCGGCTGCATGGGCCGACCAAGTCGACCACGCTGGGCGTGGGCGGGGTAGTGCTGGCCTCGGTGGCGTACTTCAGCTTCCGGGGCGATGCCAGCCTGCATGAACTGCTGGTGACCGCCTTCCTGTTCCTGACCGCGCCGATCAGTGCCCACATGCTGGCCAAGGCCGCGCTGCAGCGCCAGCTGCCGGTGGATCCGCGCACGCGCGGCAGCGGCTGGATGCCGCGCATCCGCGACTAGGTATGGCCGCGACGGTTTACTTTCGCCGCAATGTGTCCTACACCCAGTCAGGCGATGCCGGCATCTTCCACGCCAGGGCAGGGGGTTTCATGGACTTGCAACACTCGGACAAAGTCTTCGCGGGCGCGATTCCGGAAGTCTATGAGGCCCTGATGGTGCCGATGATCTTTGCGCCATACGCTGCCGACATGGCTGCCCGCATCGCCGCGCTGCAGCCGCGCCGGGTGCTGGAACTGGCCGCCGGCACCGGCGTGCTGACCCGGGAAATCGCCGGGCGGCTGCCGGCCGATACCCTGATCGTTGCCACCGACCTCAACGCGCCGATGCTGGCGCGGGCGGAGCAGGCCGGCACGAGCCGCCCGGTGCACTGGCGCGAGGCCGACGCCATGGCGCTGCCGTTCGCCGATGCCAGCTTCGATATGGTCGCCTGCCAGTTTGGCGTGATGTTCTTCCCCGAAAAGGGCCGCGCCTTCGCCGAAGCCCGCCGCGTGCTGGTGCCGGGCGGCACCCTGATCTTCAATGTCTGGGACCAGCTGGAATTCAACGCCTTTGCCCGCGATGTCACCGGGGCACTCGCCACGCTGTTTCCCGACGCACCGCCCGAGTTCATGGCCCGCGTACCGCATGGCTACCACAGCCAGGCCGCGATCGAGCAGGACCTGCGCCTTGGCGGATTCCAGTCCTCCCCGGTCTTTGAAACCGTCGCGGCAACCAGCCGCGCCAGCGCCGCCCGCATCCCGGCGGTGGCATTCTGCCAGGGCACGCCGCTGCGCGCCGACCTGGAGCGGCGCGGGCCGGATGCGCTCGGCCGGGCAACCGACCATTGCGAACAGGCGCTCCTGGAGGCTTATGGCGACGGGCCATTGGCCGGTCCGATGCAGGCGCACGTGGTGATGGTAACGGCGCCCGCCGGATAAAGCTGCCCGCCAGTTTGTCGCAGGTCATCGCTGGGCGTGCGCAAATCGCCGCTTGCGCCGATACTGTAGCCAGGCTCATGACGACTACAGGACCCTTGGGCGGTGGCCATGGACTCTATGATCATTTCCGCATCGGTGGCACTGGGCATCGGCCTGGCGATCGGGCTGGAGCGCGAGCGCAGCCAGGCCGCCGCCGGGAAAGATCGCGGCATCCGCGGCGGGCGGCCTGCGCTTCACCGTGCCGGTCGCGATCGGATTGGTGCTGTCGACCAGCGCCACCTGGGCAGTGGCCTGGCTGCAGCGCTTGGATTGAGGCAGCATGCATGGTCGGCTACCATCAGCGCGGCGCGGTCCGGATTCCCCTGGCGCGCATTGTCGGACGATGACTACGATGCCCCTTGTACGCGTGCTCGCGATCGGTCTGCTGATAGGTTTGCTGGCGGGATGCGATTTCCTGCGCGGCTACGCTGAGGGCGAATCCGAGGTCATGCGGGACTTCCGGGCCGGGGATCGTGCCGATGACCTCGGGGCGGCGCGCTTTGTCTTCGATGACTTCGGCGGCCTGAGCACCGATACCCTTGAGACCAATGCGCTACCGTGGAAGCTGGCAACGACCGCACTGCTGCTGGCCGGCGGCCCCAACGTTCCGGTCACTCAGGACGCCTTGCGCCGGGCCCTGCGCGAGTTTGGCTTCATCTATCCCGATGCGATCCGCAACTGGCCGCGCCAGCAACAGCCCAGGTTCGACAAGCCCCTGGGCGTGGTCAGCGGAGTGATCGGCCGGGATCTCCCGAAGATCCGCCTGGAAGTGTCCAACCTGGGATGCGCATCGTGCCATGCGGGCATCACCTACGACATGGACGGGCGTCCCACCAACGATGTCTGGCTGGGCCTGCCGAATACCTCCCTCAACCTCGATGCCTTCGTCACCGCGGTCTATCAGGCGGTGAAGCAGGTGAAATCCGATCCGGAAAAGCTCCTCTCCGCCATCCACCAGCTTTACCCCGAAACCAGCAACGAGGAACTGGATACCATCCGGAAATTCGTCTGGCCGCGGCTGGTAAAACGGGTGGCGGAACTCGAAGCCAGCGGTGACGAGCCGCTGCCGTTCAGCAACGGCGCGGCCGGCAGCACCAATGGGGTCGCGGCACTCAAGTTCCAGTTTCATCTGCTCTCGGCGGGCACGGCCGCCAGTGGTTCCACCTCGATTCCGGAACTGGGCTACCGCAGCCTGCGCTCATCGCTGCTCTATGACGGCGTCTATACCAGCAAGGGCGCGCCGCGCTTTGCGCCAGTGGCACCCGGTGCCGCCAACGATGCCGGGCGGCTGGCGCATATCGTGGCCTTCTTCACCGTGCCGACCATGGGCATGCCACCGGATCGCGCCGTCCGTGCGATTCCGCAGGTGGAAGACGTCATGCGGTTCATGGCGGGCTACACCCCGCCGCCGTTTCCGGGGCCGGTTGACCGCTCCCGCGCCGCGCGCGGCCGCGCCGTCTTTGATGCCAACTGCGCCCAGTGCCATGGCAGCTACAGCCAGGACCCAGAGCGCCCGCGCCTTGTCAGCTTCCCCAACCGGCTGGTGGCACAGGCGGATATCGGGACTGACCCGACGCGCTGGCAAGCAATCGATCCCGGCCTGCTGCAAGCCATCTCGCGCTCCGAGCTGGGCAGGCATATCGACGCGGCAAACACCAGTGGCTATGTCGCGCCCATCCTCTCCGGCGTGTGGGCGACGGCACCATACCTTCATAACGGCTCCGTGCCCACGCTCTGGCATCTCATGCATCCGCAGGCGCGGCCCAGGCGCTTCTGGGTCGGAGGCCATGCCCTGGACTACGGCAAGCTGGGCATCGCCGGCAGGCTCGATGCGGCCGGTACCTGGACCTATCCGGCCAGCTACCGGCCGTGGTCGAAACCCGTGCTCTACGACACGGCGACGGCGGGGCGCGACAACCGCGGCCACGAGAAGGAATTCTCGACCCTTGCCGAAAGCGACAAGGATGCGCTGCTGGAATTCCTGAAATTGCTCTAGCTGCCGTCAGGAATCCTGCAGCAGTTCCGCGACTGGGAGCCGGGCGCTTTGCGCAATGCCACGGTCCGGCACCGGCCCGAAGCGCATCACATTGACGAGCCGATTCCCCCGCGGCAAGCGCTGGCTTTCGGCAAGCATGGCGGCATGGCCAGGTGAATCGGCCAGCGCCGACATCGGCACGCCGGCAAAGCCCCTGGCAGTCATGGCCAGCCAGAACCGGTACCAGCGGCGCCCGATATCAAAGCTCGTGACCTCGGGTGCGGCATGGATCAGGACGATCCGCGCCGCGCTTTTCACTTTTGCGCTTTCCGATATCAGCAGGCGGGTCAGCGAAAGCGCCGAGAGCAGCCGGAGCACACGAGGTCTCAGCGCAATTGACGCGCCCCAGGCTTCCCACCGCGACAGTGCCATGCATTCGGCCGAAAGCCCGTCGCGCGGCCAGCCTGGATCGTGCGGTGACAAGCGCAGCCACTGGTAAAGCTCCTCGGCAAACCGCGGGTCATTCAATCCCGCAGCCGCGGCGTCGTCATACCATCTGGCGATTTGCGCCGTGCTGTTCTCGCTGGCCAGCGTGACGAACTCCGCGTGGGCCGCAGCGCATTCGCCCAACGACTTGATCTGCGCCGGGGTCGCACGGAGAAACTTGCCTCGATAGGCGCGGCGCGCGTCCACGAAGGCGGCAAGGGGATCCGGGCTTGCGCCAGATGTGATCAGGCCGGATGCGGCCGGGCGCAGACCCTGGGCAGCGGGAGGGTAGGGCAGGCCGGAGACCACGGGCTGCGTGAGCCCCAACCCGAGCGTCGACAACGCCATGGCCATGCCTTCCCAGGCCATGCCCAGGGCGATCTGGTTGTCCCGCCCGGTGGGGTCGCCCACGGACAGCCATCGCGCAGGGTCTTCAAGCAGTTCAACCTTGTCGCCGGCAAAGCGCCAGCGCGCGGGCTGGATATTGTGCGCGCTGGGTGCGCGGCCAGCCTGTGCAAGCAGGGTGAGATGCTGATCGCGCGTGAGCATGTCGCTAGATGGCCTTTTTGAAGAGATGCAGCCGATGCAGTGGCCTGGCGCCCATCTTCTCCATTTGCTTCTGGCTGGCGCCATTCGAATCCGACACCCAGCTGATGCCCAGGTGCGAGTACCCGGCACCGCGCATCGCCGTGAGCAGATGGTGCAGCATGACGCCGTTGACGCCGCGGCTGTGGTAGTCCCTGCGCACGGAAAAGAAGATGATCGCCGCACGCTTGCGGCTGGCGCGGAACCTGATCAGATGCCAGAGCGTGGACAGCTTCAGGCGGAAGCCGGTGGCGCGCAGAAACGGGTTGAGATCCGGCACGCACAGCAGCACCCCGATCGGCTCCCCGTTGAAATAAGCGGTATAGGACAGCCGCCCGTCGATGATCCACATCATGCCGGCGCAGGGAAACAGGAATTCCTCCTCCGTCAGCGGCACGAACATCGGGTTGCCGGAGAAACCATCGTTCAGGACAGCGCATGCCTCCAGCAGGCGCCGGTCAAAGCCGCGCCGCCGGATCGGCTTGAATTGCCAGGCGGGATCATCCAGCAGCGCGCGTTGCTTGTTGCCGATCAACTGCTGCGGATCGTAGCTGCGCACGTCGAGCTCGAACGTGCGCATCGGAAAGAACGGCTCGAAGCCGCATGCCCGGAGCAGCCTGGCAATATGCGGCGGCGTGTATTCCTGGTAGGTGTATGGCGGATGCTCGAAGCCCTCGGTGACGATGCCGATCATCTGCGTGATGGTCAGGTTGAAGCTGCCAGCCAGTTCGTCACAGCCGTTGCGCTTCACCCAGGCCGCCGCCGCGTCGAGCAGCGCTTGCGCGACCTCCACGTCATCGACGCAGTCGAACATGCCGAAGCAGCCGCGCTTCTGAGCGTATTGCTGGTTGGATGCATCGTGGATATGGGCCAGGATACGGCCCACGATCCGCCCGTCCCGATGGGCGGTGAACCAGGTGCGGCGCGCAAACTGCCGGAACAGCGGGTTCTTCGCCGGGTCCAGCGCGCGCGCAAGATCCCCCTTCATCGGCGAGACAAAATGCGTATCGCGGCCATAGCAGGCAAACGGCGCCTCGAAGAACGCGTCGAAATCGCCTTCACGCAGCACGGTTGTCATGCCGCCTCCCGCTGCCCGAGATGGCGCGCCAGCCGCAGGATCACCGCCGCGCGCAGCTCGCCGATCGCCGCGTTGGCGCCTTGCGGCAGGTTCAGCAACACCACCTGCGCGGGCTGGCGCGCGATCAGCAGGGCATGGGTCATTTCATGGCGCTCGAGCAGGTCTACCAGCTGTTCCGCGGCCTCGACCCGATCGCCTTCCCGGATCCTGGTCCACGCCCTGGCGTCGCCGATCGACACGGGCTCCCGCCGCTTTCCGGCCAGGTCGAACAGCGCGTCTAGGGCGTAATCAGCAAGCTCCGTGTTGCCGAGCACCACATGGTCGGCGGTTTGCGGCAGGCGCCTGAGCGAATGCAGGAAACCCTCTGGCGTATCCAGCCGGGCATGGAGCAGCCAGCGCAGGAACGCGTTGCCATCACCGGCCAGCGAAACGGCGCGAATGCGGACAAAAATGGCCGTCAGCAGCACCCATGCAATGGCAACCGGCATGCTGCGCAGGCCCGCCTCGGCAAAGCCCGGGCCGGGCCCGCGCGAAGCCAGCGCCATCACGCTGGCCAGCACGACGGCGAAGAGCAGGGCGGCTGCGATATGCACCAGCAGCCCGCGCACGACCCGCCGCGATTCCGACAGGTTCAGGAACACATAGACGAATGCCAGCGCCCCGAGCGCCCCCAGGCGAACCGGCACATGGCCGAGCTCCTCGCGGAAGTCGGTGGCCGCGAGCGGGACGGCCAGGGCCACGACCACCACTACCGCCCGGGCCAGGCGTGCCTCGTTGTCGGACAGCTCGGCATCGCGCAGCCACAGCAGGAACCAGCCATTGCTTGCGGTCACCACGGCGAAGCAGCCAAGGAACATCAGCAGCAGCGGCGTATTGCCCGACAGATCGGTAAAGAGATTGATGACGAAGAACACCACCGACACGCCCAGCGCCAGCAGCTTAAGCCACAACGGGTGGTGGCGCCGCACCAGGTGCTCGGCAAACAGGGTCATGGCAATGGGCAACAGGGTTGCCGCTGCAAACACCAGTTGCGCCAGCAGCGTGCCGCCAATCAGCCAGGAAAAGCCCCGGACTGCCAGCAGTGCCGTCAGCACCCCGAACAGGAACAGGCCCGTGCCGGCCCCGGCCTCGCGCCGGGACCAAAGGAAATGCAGGCAGAGCCCGCAGCCCACCGCGCCGAGCCAGGTAACGGCGACATCGCTTGCCAGGGCGTCAATCACGCGTCAATCCTCATCTCGCATCAACCTCGCCATGAAGCGCCGTACCAGCGCGCGCACGGCCCATGCCGTCAGCGCATTGCGCGGCGTCTCGACACGCATGGTCCAGGGATTGAAGAAGTAGCCGCGCACACCGGCCAGCCGCCGCCGACCGAGCACCAGCTTGATCACCTCGAACGCCATCAGGTTGCCGGTGGTGATCACCATCGGCGCAAACGACATGCGCTTGCGCTTGCCGGTCAGCAGGTCCTTGGCGATGCCGAGCTCCACATGCCGGACCGAACTCGAGTTGACCATCACATATTCCAGTTCCTTGCCCAGGCATTCCTGCCTGAGCTCCGGCGTCAGGGACTTCCAGTCAATGCCGGCCGTGGGATAGGAAAGACGCTCCTCGGGCCTGGGATCTTGCGGACGGACAACCGTGACGGAGGGCAGGGGAGCGGTATAGGCGTCGATGACGGTCGCACCATGCTCCCGCGCCTTGCGATAGAGCGCGAGGCCCGCGGCCATGTCATCCATGCCGTTGACCACGATCTTGTAACGGCCCAGCAGGTCGTCGAGCCTGTCGGTCCACTCGGCGCCGAAGGTCTCGATGGCAAGTTCCGGGTTGATGCGCCGGATCTGCGCCACGGTGGCCTCGACCTTGTTCACGCCAACGGTATCCAGGCTGGCAAACACCTGGCGGTTCAGGTTCGACACGTCGAACGCATCGAAGTCCGCCAGCGCAAAGCCGCCAATGCCCACCCGTGCCAGCGCCTGCAGGCAGGCGCCGCCCATGCCGCCGACGCCACAGATCAGCACCCGTGCATTGCGCAATTGCTGCTGTTCCGCGTCGGTCACGAAACCGATGTTGCGGGTCGTGAATTCCTCGTAGGAGAAGGGTGGAATCATTGACTCTTCCTAGCGCGCAGGTCTCCCAGCGGCTCGCGCGGATTCAGCCAGTGGAACAATGGCAGGGCGATCCGACCGACAGCCAGGAACGCAATCTGATAAAGGATGGCGGGCAACGAGTCCCGAGGCACCTCCCGCAACAGGTATTTCCGCGCGCTGGCCAGGTCCAGGCAGGCGACCTGCAGGAAATCGTCGCCGCGCTGGTAATCAAGTTCCCGCTGGCAGAGTTCGTTGGCGCGCTCGTCCCGATGCTTTGGTGCCTGCTCGAACGTCTTCTTGAGATTGTCCGAGCCGCCGGTATAGGCATCGGTAATCACGAAGCGCGCCTCGTCAAATCCCGCCGCCCGGTCAACCCCAAAGACATGCCGATGCGATTTCATGATCTCGCGGGCCACGCTCAGGTGTTCAAAGCTGCGCCGCGACGGCTCAAAGGGATTGGGATAGGCCGTGACAAAGACCTCGGCGACCTTGCCGATAATCGCCGGCACCTGGGTCACATTGCTGATCCAGATCGGGCGCAGGCCGCGGCGGAAGAAAAGCAGGATGCAGGTCAGCCCGTACAGCACCCAGGACAGTCCTTGCGTGCGATAGCCCGGATCGACCATCACCAGCCCAAGGTGAATCGCCTCGACCGGGCGGCCCTTGACCTCGATCGGCATGACTGACAGCGCATTGAACGCAATCGGCTGGCCGCTGTCCCGCTCATAAAGCAGCGTGATCACGGCCCGCCGCAGCCTTTCAGGATCGCCGGAAAGCACCCCGTAATCGAGGTCCTTGCCGATTCCCCGCTGCACGATGCCGCGCATCTCGGCCAGCATGGCCTCAAGCTGCCGGGCATCCATCCACAAGCCAGGCAGCTCGACGACCCGGATCCGCACAGACCGGCTGGCCTTCAGGCTCAGGTCCAGGTAGCGCAGCCGCCGTCGAAAATGCCCGATGAATTTGAACATGCAGGTTTGGCTGATGCCTTGTTCTTGTGTGCCGGACTGAAGGGCAAGCGTGGCTTGGAGCATATAACAGCCAGTCTGTGGTGTCACGGGCATGGTCACGGGAAGAAAGCCGACAGCAGGTCAGTTTTGGGCAAGGGGTATGACATGCTGTTTGGCCAAGTACGCCAATACTAATTGGCCCATGCCTCGATGTTGTGGCGGCTTTTAGATGTCGTAGGCCTGGCCAAATAGAAATGTCAGTCCGAGCGTGCTTTTTGTGCGGTGTCATGTTCTTTCCTGGCTTTTTCGGTAGGGCGGTGGTGCTGGCATGAGGTGGCAGAGTCTGGCCCAGGGTGGGGCGGTTGAACGCGCGCCGGCCAAGCAGAAATGTCCAGGGTGTCCGGATTGCGCGGGACCGCGGCGAGCGCGCGCTCCAGATCGAGCCGGTTGATCAACCGCTGCCGCTTGGTGTTCGGCGCCGGCCGGTGCGGGCGCGATGGCCCTGTCTGCTGGCGGCTGTCGCGCTGCGCCTGCACCTGGGCCGCGATCGCCAGCACGTGCCCGAGCCGCTTGTGCTCGACGATCGCGCCCTGGTCGATCTCGCCCAGCCGGTCATAGGTGGTGTAGGGCAGGGACGCGCCGCCGGCCCACAGCTCGATCCGACCGTCCGGCGTCTCGGCGACCTCGACATAACGGTGGATCAAGCGCCGGTGCTCGGGCCGGTCTTCCAGCAAATACATCACCTTGTCGTACTGCAGCGTGAGGCTGGCCGACACCTTGCGCCACTCGCGCCAGCTGAAGATGCGCGTCAGGTCCTCGTCGCCGCGCAGCGGCCGGTGCGCATCGAAGTCGCGCTTGGGCACCTTGGCAAAGCGCGCGTTGAAGTCGGCTATAAAATACGGGGCAAAGGCGTTGGCGGTTTCCATGCTGCTGATCCCGCGCAGGCGCAGCTCCTTGACCAGCCGGTCCTGCAACGTGCCGTTCATCCGCTCGACCCGGCCCTTGGCCGGGCTCGAATTGGCGCACAGGATGTCGATGTTGAGCTCGAACAGCGCGCGCCCGAACTGGGTGTAGCCGCGACCTTCGGCGGCGTCCCTAGCATTGACCCGGAAGATGCCGGCCTTGTCGCTGTAGAAGGTCATCGGCTTGCCGTGGCGCTCGACATAGGCGCGCGTGGCCGTGAAATAGGCTTGCGTGGATTCCGATGGCACGAACTGCAGCTGCATCAGCCGCCCGGTCGCGTCGTCGACGTAGACCAGCAGCGTGCAAGCCGGCGCCCGGTCCTCGAACCAGGCATGGTCGGATCCGTCGATCTGCACGAGTTCGCCCAGGCAGGCGCGGCGGTTCCTCGGCTGATGCACTTTGGGCGGACGCAGCTTGCGCGGGATCCAGAAGCCGGCGTCGATCATGATGCGGCGTACGGTCTCTCTGGCCAGGTCGATGCCATGGCGCTCGCGCAGCTTCTCGCACGTCAGGGTCGGGCCGAAGTCGGCATAGCTGTCGCGGATCAGCCCGCGGACACGGGATTCGAGGCCGGGCGGGAGCTGGCGATTGCTGTCTCGACCACGCTTGCGTGAGCCCAGGCCACTCGGACCATCCTCACGGTAGCGCAGCACCAGACGTTCCACCTGACGCCGCGACAAGCCGAGCTTCTCGGCGGCGCGCCAGACCGCCAAGCCATGGTCGACCACGGCCTGGATCACCTTGAGCCGATCGAGTTCGCGCATCGTCATCGTGAGGGTCTCGGGCTTGCGCATCGCGGCCTCCGGTCTCGGACAGACGGAAAGCCGCCAGCATGCCAGTCCTGACAAGGGAGTACGACATGTCTAATTGGCCCAGGTACGACAATTCTATTTGGCCCTGACACTCTATGCGCGCATAATGTATATTATGTTAAATTATTATGACGCATAACAAAAATATCAGTTTCGCGTAGGCCAATCGCTAGTCGCGACGGACTCCCGCTGCGCCCACCCGCAATGTGGACAGGTCACGACTGATTCGAGGATGACGTCATGCATCGCGCTATCGTCGTTGAAGATCAGACAGATCGCCCGCGCTTCCCGTCCACATGGCTCAGTGCTCCGAAGCGTCCATGAGACGCCGGTGAATCAGCCAGTCAACCGAGAGCGCCCCGCCCCCCCGTGCCAGCAGTACCAGCAGCATCGCCGCCCACTGGATATGCGTGGGCCATGCCAGCGGATAGACGAACAGCTGGATCACCGTGATCATGCCAAGCAGTATCAGCGCCACGGGGCGGGCTGCCAGGCCGAGCACCAGCAGTACTGGCGTTGTCAGCTCAACGGATACCGCCAGGTAGCGGCCAGTTCGGGCGGCAGTAGCGGCAGCCGGTATTCCTCCCGGAACAGTTCCACCGCCGTTGCCCAGTTCGCCAGCTTGGCCATGGCTGAATTCCAGAAGACGGTGGCAACCGCGAGCCGCAACGGAATGGCCAGGATTGTGTATGGCATGCGATCGAGCCAATCCACCACGCGTTGCGCGTGCGCGACTATCGTGAGGGGGGTGTGGGGAGGGGGCGTGGCGTGTGTCATGGCGAGAGATCCAGAATGGGTAAGTCAGAGATCTGGGTCCGGCTAGCTGTCACCAGCATGGCGGTCACGTCATCCAGCATCGCTCCCAGCATGCCGCGCTGGACCTGGCCTGCCGGGTTCAGGAAGGCCGGCGTGGCGTGGTAGGCGGATTCCAGCGTTCCCGCTTTCAGGTCGACCGCACCGATTCTTCCACCAAGCAACGAGCAGATGGGGGGTGGCGGCACCTGTCCGCGCTGCATCCTGGCGAAGTAGTTGTCCAAGTTCATATCCAATGATGTCATTCCCAGTCCTCCCCCATCAGCAGTTCAGGTGCTTCTTCATCCCGAGCAGGGCCAGCGGCGTTATGCCGGCCAGCTTTCGCTCAACTCAGCGGCCTGCGTCTGCAGCGCATCCGGGTCGCCGGCCACGCGGTCAAGGAAGCCGCATGCCAGCATCTGCGCGGCATCGAGCTTATCGACGGCCAGCAGTACGCGTTTGGCGGTGGCCAGGCCGAGCCGAGACACGTAGCGCTCCAGCCCGCCGCGGTAGAACAGCAGCCCCAGCCGCGCCGCCGGCATGAACATGTCGACGCCATGCGCGCCAAGCCGGAAATCGCAGGCTAGCGCGAGATCGGTAGCGCCGCCGTACAGGCCGCCCTGGATCAAAGCGATGGTGACGGGCCGCGCCGCTTCCAGCGCGTTGGCCAGCGCTTCGAAGCGCTCGCCGGCGTCGCTACTGCCGACCTTTCCGATATTGAAGCCGCTGCAGAATGCAGGCCCCGAGTCTCGATGCGCAGCACCAGCACGTCGGGACGGGCATTGACGGCGGCGATCTGCTCGCGCATCAGGTCGAGGTCTTCCGGCTTCGCATTCGCTTTGAGCGTAGGGCCGACATTCACGAAGCATTCCTCAAACTCGGTTGGTCCCTTGTCTGCTGGAACATCTTCAGGCGTACGGAGCAGTCATTTTGAAACGGTCTCTTATCAATTTCCGCGCGTGATCCCACGTCCTGATGTGAAACCACTCTGTACCACCCGATCCTGGCAACGGTTTTAGCGATGTTTATATAGCAGTTCGTGCAGGACCCTTTTCTGCTGCGCGACAGGAGCGCGAAGTCCCCTTGTAAATAATGGATGACTCGTGATCTATAGGCTGCCGACACGCAAAGAGCGATGCCAAACATCTCTTGCTATTCCGATCTTAAATTCTTTTAGATTGGAATGACGCAGCATATATAAAAATCTGAACTCGTCCATCGTTGATTCACTTTACGTTGGGCTTGCATGTAATCCTCAAGCGCAAAGTTTTCTGCAAAAATTATGAAGAAGATCGATGCGTAGCAATCCTCGACAACGAGGGCTCCTTTCAGTGGCTTCGGTTGGGGATGGGTGTCCGGTATCTAAAAATCCGCCACATCCCTCGGCAAGCCTCCGATTTGGCTGAAATTTTCAGCACCGGTACCCCATGGTCAGCCCGTAGTCGGCCATCTCCGCCTGGATCCAGCGGATCGCCGCCGCCCGCTCAGTTTTTGCTGTCATCGCTGTCGTCACTGCTGTCCGCTGCCGTCATCCGGCTTGGAGGCGGCCGCTGGCGCGCCCTGCTTGTCGTCTTGCTGTTCGTCCCGTGTTTCGCTTGGCACCGCCTCGTCGTTCGGCGCCGGGCCGCCGGCCTTGCGCCGCCGTCCGCCACCACCCTCGCCCCGCCCCAGAGGCA
>NZ_JBYTAH010000012.1:0-132270 GCF_058787975.1 Cupriavidus sp. FW305-26 | reverse complement strand
GGCATGTGATGTTTAGCCATGATGAGCACCTCCTTTGGTTCAAGATAGGTGCTGTCCGAAAAAGCGGGTCATCTCCAGAATAGCTTCACCACTTCCGGATTAGTGAGCGGTGCTCTCGGGCCGCGCCTATCGAAGCGCGGCACTAGACAACGTAGATCGGCGGACTGCATGGCATCGCGGTGCCAGCGGTACACCGTCGAAACGCTTGGTGGCCTGGCGTCACCCAGCTCGTGGGCGACCTCGCGAATTCGCGGCTCCATCAACTTCCTCGTCCAGCACAAAGGTCCGTGGGTGCGAATGCCGTCCAAGTATCGCTTGCTGCGTAGCGCGAGTGCCTGCAGCTTCTGCGGCAGCTCAGCAAAAGGCCTGCCATATCCTCCAGACGGTCGCTCGTTGGAAATATCAGCACGCGGGCGGGAGATTCTGCCCTGGGCGTATGCCTCTAGAAGTCGCTCCACAGACTGCGTGCTGTACGTCCCGCTCTTTGTATCCTCAAGAGATACCGACCCGTCCTCTTGAATACGCACGATGCGGGTTGCAATTCCGTCAAGCTCAAAAGCCGTGTTCTTGATCAAGGAAAAACCAGTCATGGCGAATCTCCTTCGAGAATTGAATTTGAGTGGCAGACGTGCAGACTTGAGTCAGGTCGATCTGAGCGTACCCGGCAGTCAACAGCGACACCGCCATGCTCCACCCAAGGACCGATACGACGTCACCGAGCGTGCAGGAGTCAGCCACGGTCATTCGTCGAATCGCAAGGCGAAGTGCGTGGTGGTCAGGCGGAAATGGCGGTAAAAACTTCCGCAGCGCCTTCAGGTTGCTGAGGCGGGGCTGTTGCCTGATGGCCGTGTCAGTCAGAATGACGAACTCTTCACCCTCTCCTATGAGATGAGCGTGAATGCCGGTCAACCTGGCACGGACTTCATCTTTAAGCAGTTGCGCCGCCGGCTTGACCTCGATGAGGACAGAGCGCCCACTGCCATTCGCGAGAAGTACCTCGAAGTCCGGCGTGTACCGCCCGGTCTCTGCCCCGTCGGCAAAGTAGATATGGCGCGGCTGCTCCCTGACAGCGGCTATTGCCGGCGAGAACTCGAGCAAGACCAACGCGTCGCGCTCAAGCAGGTGCTCATGGGCGACCATCCTGCCGTTTTTACGGCTGGGGAATTTCCCTCGAGGAATCCCTCCGGATCTAGATACGACGTTTCGCACGGGGCGATGGGCACGCTCAGGTCTGAGCCGTGGGCGCGTGAGTGAAGATGACATGCAAGCTCCTCTCTAGGCATACGGCTCACCCTCCAAACAACAAAAAGTTGTTCGGTTTCCAAGTCGTAGGCACGAAGGAGGGCGGCGGCTCGACGAAAAATCGTCAAGCCACAGGCCTCCGATTGCGGAAAAAGAGAAAAGGGGGGCTTGACGCTTGAGGTGGGATGGTAGAGACTCAACTCACATGCTCTAGCCAGCTGTGGGTCTTTGTCTCTACAAGGATCCCGGACAAGCGCTGCAGGCCTCCGGTTTGTGGCGCTTTTTCGTTACATAGATCCTCCTTGCCCGCTTGCCAGCATTGGCATTGAACTTTGGGTTCGCTGCAGCCGAAGCGCTGCTAGAACATTCGTGAGAATGTCCAAAGCGGGCGATCCTAGGCGCGGCAGTTCCTCGACTAAGGCCCTCACAAACTCATGCTCCGCCGGCGAGAGCTCCTCCGGCAACCGTAGCATTCGCTGAGATAACTCGGCAGCTCTGCTAAGTGCTCGCCGGCCATCACCGTCAAGCCCTAGTGCTTCCGCAAGGGCGTTCAATATCTGCGGCCCATCCGGCCTATTTCTACCTGTCTCGATGGCATTGATATAGGTCGCATTGACACCCGCGCGCCGCGCTAACTCAGCCTGCGTGAGATCACGCTCGACGCGATGCCGTCGAACGAAGTCACCTAGCGCGGTCATATCCAAGATGATTGTTTGAGGTCTCGCATAGGGCAACTATAGCCGACGGCAAGGCTGCCGAAAAGGCAAATTTCTGAATAAGATCAAAGACTTATCTTATCGATTTCTCAATGTAAATAATTGATATTTTTTTACTGAAAGCAGCGAGCTTTCCAAAAATTAGGCCGTTTGCCCTGGAATTTCGGCAGTCAACGCTTAGCTAAAGAAGATTAGAAAATCAAAATCGCATCCGATCTCGCAAAAAATACCATATGTGCATTACAGAACACCTGCCGATTAACGATTCACGGGTATACCCGCCACGAGAGTGCTGAGTGCTGACTAGGTGGTGCATCGCACAAGGTACTATCTGGCTTCGAGGGATCACCTGACCGCATCGAACTGGGCAAGCGTTTGACACCGGATTCGACGACTTGTCCACTTCGATTGCTTGATCAGCTACAAGCAGTGGCGCATAATGTCATCATTTTGATGATGTTTAGCGCCTACCAATGAGCAATCGAACTTCTGTTTTCGGTCTTACGGCCATCAGATGTGGATGAGGAGCGCCTGACCATGCCTCCCCAGCGCGTCGAGAGTCTTAGCCATGCCCAGCGGGAGCGGCTGGCTTATATCGACTTTCGCCTGTACTTCATGGGTGAAATCGGCCGCCCATACTTGGCGAGCCGCTTTGGGATGGCCCCGGCCGGGGCAACGCGCGACTTGGCGCTGTACCGGGAAATCGCGCCGCAGAACATCGAGTTCGACGGCAGCAACAAGATCTACCGCATCGGTAAGGCTTTCGTCCCGATCTTCGAGCACGCGACGCAGCGTGTCTTGTCGGCACTTGCTCTTGGGTTCGGTGATGGAGTGAACGTCGACTCGCAGCCGCTATTGCCGTGCGAATCGCCCACAGCCCTAAGCAACCCCAAGATGGATGTTCTGGCCCCGATCTGCCGAGCCATCCACGCCAAACGGCCAGTCGCCATCCGCTACCACTCGATGAGCAGCGGCGAGTCCGAGCGGGTCATCGTCCCCTTCGCCCTGGTCGACACCGGCCTGCGCTGGCACGTCCGGGCCTTTGATCGCAAGAGCGACGAGTTCCGGGACTTTGTCGTCACGCGCATCGAAGCGCCGACCCTTCTTGATGAGGAGCCGCAGGCCAACGAACGTCCGGACAACGACATCCAGTGGACGCGCATCGTCGAGCTGGACTTCGTGCCGCACCCGCGACTTGAGCGCCCCGAGATCATCAAGATGGACTACGGGATGACCGACGGCTCGATCCGGATGCGCGTTCGCGCCGCCGTCGCGGGCTACATGCTGCTGCGCTGGAGCGTGGACTGCTCGCCCGACCATCGCCTCAAGGAAGAACAGTACCGCCTATGGCTCAGCGATCCGCTGGCGCTGTACGGCGTTGAGAACGCCAAGCTGGCTCCGGGATATCAAGCACCGAGTAGCCCCAAGAAACGGTAGAAAAGAACAAACGCAATGGCCAAGACACTTGAAGCCCACGACAAACTGATCCGCGAGATTTTCGAGGGCAGCTACCAGTTCGAGATTCCGGACTACCAGCGCCCCTATGCCTGGACGACCGAACAGGCGGGCGAGTTGTTCGACGATCTGATCTCGGCCATGCAGGACGCCCGTGTCTCCGGCGCGACCAGCCAATACTTCCTCGGCAGCATCGTTCTGATCAAGAACGACCGGGAACCGAAATCGTCGGTGGTCGATGGCCAGCAGCGCCTGTCCACGCTGACGATGCTGTTCGCGGTGCTGCGCGAGGCCATGCCGCACGCCGCCGACGACATCACCGATTTCCTCTACAAGAAGGGCAAGGTCAGCCTAGGCGAGAAAAATGAATACCGCCTGACCGCCCGCGAGGAAGATGCCGACTTCTTCCGCTCCAACATTCAGGAGCCGGGTGGCATCGCGCAGTTGGTCGCGAGCACCGACAAGCTGGAAGACAGCCGCCTGCGCTACCGCGAAAACGCCACGCTGCTGCTTGCCAAGGCCAAGGCGCTGCCGCCCGCAGACCTGATAGCGATGTGGCAGTTCCTGGCCAACGACTGCTCGCTGGTCGTCATCTCCACTCCCGATCTTGAAGCCGCCTACCGCATCTTCTCCGTGCTCAACAACCGGGGGCTCGACCTCGCGCCCATCGACATCATCAAGGCGCAGGTGCTGGGCCTGATCCGCACCACGGCAGGCGACGCCAAGAGCCGCGCCTACGCCAAGGAGTGGAGCCGGGTTGAAACCGCACTGGGCCGCGACGCATTCGGCGATCTGTTCGGTCACATCCGCACTATCTACGCCAAGCAGAAGCAGCGGGCCACGCTGGTCAAGGAGTTCCAGGAGCACGTCACCGAGTACAAGGCTCCCATCGACCTCGTCGACAAGGTCATCAAGCCCTACGCCGATGTGTGGAACTTCGTGCGCGACGCCGACTTCGAGGCCACCGAGCACGCCGAGACGATCAACGAGCACCTGTCCTGGCTCAACCGCGTGGACTTCAAGGACTGGGTGCCTCCGGCACTGGTGTACTTCAAGCGCTTCCGGCAGCAGCCCAAGCTGCTCGCGGAATTCTTCGAGTCGCTGGAACGCCTCACCTATTTCCTGCTGGTCACCAAGGTGGGCATCAACGTGCGCATTGAAACCTACGCCGCGCTCACCAAGGAAGTCGAGCCTGATAGCTTCAAGGGAGATCTGGCCGCCCTCACCACGCTGGCCCTCACAGACGCGCAAAAGCGCAAGTTCGTCGCGGCACTCGATGGAGACGTCTACGACGATCTGCCCAAGGCGCGGATGGCGCTGGTCTTGCGCCTCGAGTCCTTGGTGCGTGCCCCCGGAGTGCATCTTCAAGATGCCGTGTCGCTGGAGCACGTCCTGCCGCAAACGCCGCCCGACGGTTCGGACTGGATCAAGTGGTTCCCGGATGAAGACGAGCGCGATGGCTGGACGCACCGTTTGGCCAATCTGGTTCCGCTGGATAGGAACAAGAACTCGTCTGCCAGCAACTACGACTTTGCCAAGAAGAAGGACGCCTACTTCAGGGGCAAGGGCAAGGCGTCGCCCTTCGTGCTGACGCAGGAAATCAGATCAGAAAACGAGTGTACGCCCAAGCTTCTGGCCGAGCGCCAGCACCGCCTTGTTGGCGTCCTCAAAGATCACTGGAATCTCGCCGTCGCCACAGGCACGGCGGCGAGCTGAGGAACGTATCGATGCAGAAGAAACAACAACAAGACCAAAGCCAGATCAAGTGGATTTCCGATTTCATCTGGAACATTGCAGACGACCGCCTGCGCGACGTCTACGTTCGCGGCAAGTACCGCGACGTGATCCTGCCCTTCACCGTGCTGCGACGGCTCGACGCCGTGCTCGAAGCTACCAAGGACGCGGTGCTGGAGCGCAAAAGGTTCCTCGACACCCACAAGGTGGCCGAGCAGGACGGCGCGCTGCGCATGGCGGCGGGTCAGGCCTTCTACAACGTCTCGGAGTTCACGCTCGCCAAGCTGAAGGCCAGCGCGGCAGGGCAGCGTCTGCGCGATGACTTCATAGCGTATCTGGACGGCTTCTCGCCCAACGTGCAGGAAATCCTCACCAAGTTCAACTTCCGCAACCAGATTCAGAAGCTGGTGGATTCCCACGTCCTGGGCTACCTGATCGACGACTTCCTCGACCCCGAGGTCAATCTTGCTCCGCTGCCCGTGAAGGATGCCGACGGCCGCATCAAGCTGCCCGCGCTAGACAACCACGGCATGGGCACGGTGTTCGAGGAGCTGATTCGCCGCTTCAACGAAGAAAACAACGAAGAGGCAGGCGAGCACTTCACCCCGCGCGACGTGGTGCAGCTCATGGCCAAGCTACTGTTCCTGCCGGTGGCCGAGCGCATCGAGTCCAGCACCTATTCGCTCTATGACGGCTCCTGCGGCACCGGCGGCATGCTCACCGTGGCCGAGGAGGCGCTACACGAACTGGCCGAGCAGCACGGCAAGGAAGTGTCGATCCACCTGTTCGGACAGGAGATCAGCGACGAAACCTATGCCATCTGCAAGGCCGACCTACTCTTGAAGGGCGAAGGCGCAGAGGCCGAGAACATCGTCGGCGGCGCAGACAAGTCCACGCTGTCGGCTGACCAGTTCCGGTCACGCGAGTTCGATTTCATGATCTCCAACCCGCCCTACGGCAAGAGTTGGAAGACCGATCTGGAGCGCATGGGCGGCAAGAAGGAGTTCAATGACCCGCGCTTCATCGTCAGCCACGCGGGCAACGCCGAATTCAAGCTCATCACCCGCTCCAGCGACGGGCAGCTTTTGTTCCAGGTGAACAAGCTGCAAAAGATGAAACACAACACGCCGCTGGGCAGCCGCATCGCGCTGGTGCATAACGGCTCGGCGCTATTCACTGGCGACGCAGGCCAGGGCGAGAGCAACATCCGCCGCTGGGTGCTGGAGAACGACTGGCTCGAAGCCATCATCGCCCTGCCGCTCAACATCTTCTACAACACCGGCATCGCCACCTACATCTGGGTGCTGGCCAACAAGAAGGCCGAAGAGCGCCGTGGCAAGGTGCAGTTGATCGACGCCAGCGGCTGGTTCCAGCCGCTGCGCCGCAACCTTGGCAAGAAGAACTGCCAACTCTCGGACGGAGACATCCAGCGAATCATCGACCTCTACCTCGGCGATGCACAGGAATCCGCCCAGTCCAAATGGTTCGACACCGAGGACTTCGGTTACTGGAAGATCACGGTGGACCGCCCGCTGCGCCTGAAAAGCCAGCTCTCCGACGACCGCATCGAGCCCCTGCGTTTTGCCTCCGGCGACGAGGCGGTGCGCGCCGAGATCTATGCCACCCACGGCGAGGCACTTTATACCGAGTTCGCCAAGCGCAAACCGGCCATCGAGGCATGGCTGAAAGGCGAGGACGAGAACGAGGACGACGACAGCGAGGACAGTGATAGCGGTGATGACAGCGAGGCTCCCGCCGCGCGCAAGGCCGTGCCCGCCAAACGCCGCAAGAAGCTGCTCGACGCATCAACTTGGCAGCGCGACAAGGCGCTGATGGAGGTAGCGCAACGAGCGCAGAAGGCACTGGGCAGCGCCGTGTTCGACGACCACAATGAGTTCCGCACCCGCTTCGATGCTGCTCTGAAAGCGCAGGGCGACAAGCTCGGCGCTCCGGAGAGGAAGGCTATCTACAAGGCGGTGAGCTGGCGCGACGAAGCCGCGCCGCCGGTCATCGCCAAGCGCAGCAAGCTCAAGGCGGGCGAACACTTCGAGCCCGGCTTCGATGGCGCGTACCTGGAAACCGTGGGCAAGGATCGCTTCATGGTCGAGTACGAACCCGACAGCGAGCTGCGCGACACCGAGCAGGTACCGTTGAAGGAACCGGGCGGCATCGACGCCTTCTTCGCCCGCGAAGTGATGCCGCACGCGCCAGACGCCTGGATCGCCATGGACAAGACCCAGATCGGCTACGAGATTTCCTTCGCTCGCTATTTCTACAAGCCCGTTCCGCTGCGCACGCTGGCCGAAATCCGCGCCGACATATTCGCGTTGGAGCAGCAGAGCGAAGGTTTGTTGCACAAGATCGTGGGGGAGGGTCAATAATGTTTGGGCCCTATCCTGATTACAGGCGAACGGATTTGAAATGGTTTGAATATTTACCTGAGTCGTGGGCTATCCTGCGAACCAAGCAAATGTTCCGCTTGATAATTGAAAAAGCTCCGGCAAATAATCAGATGGAATTACTATCTGTTTATACCCATATTGGCGTCAGGCCGAGAAAAAGCCTTGAACAACGCGGCAACAAAGCCTCTACAACCGATGGATACTGGGTTGTAAAAAAGGGGGACATAATTTCCAACAAGCTCCTCGCTTGGATGGGGGCTATTGGTGCTTCCCACTATGAAGGAGTTACCAGTCCAGCCTATGATGTTTTGAGGCCAATCAAGTCATGTAACACTGACTATTATCATTTTCTATTCAGGACAAAAAAATATCTCCAACAGTTCAAAATAAGATCGAGGGGCATAATGGATATGCGCCTCCGGCTGTATTTTGACCAGTTTGGACAAATTCCAATTCCTGTCCCGCCGCACCCCGAACAAGACCAGATCGTCGCCTACCTGCGCGCGCAGGATGCCCACATCGCCCGCTTCATCAAGTCCAAGCGAGATCTCATCAAGCTGCTGACCGAACAGAAGCTGCGCATCATCGACCACGCTGTCACCCGCGGCCTAGATGCATCGGTGACGCTGAAGCCGTCCGGCATCGAATGGCTGGGCGAGGTGCCTGAGCATTGGGAAGTAGCCCTGATTAAACACATAGCGGACGTGCGCTTCAGCGGTGTGGACAAGCATTCACATGACGACGAAACACCAGTTCGCCTGTGCAACTACACCGACGTCTACAAGAACGACCGCATCACGGGTGATATGGACTTGATGCGCGCCACAGCGACGACGGCGGAAATTGCGCGTCTTACGCTAAAAGCGTGCGATGTGATTATCACAAAGGACTCCGAAACCCCGGACGACATCGGCGTACCCGCGTGGGTTCCGGAGGACTTACCTGGCGTGGTTTGCGCTTACCACCTCGGTCTGTTGCGCCCCGAACCGGATCGAGTATTGGGCGAGTTCTTGTTTCGCGCCATCGGCTCGGCGCGCACGGCGCAGCAGTTCCATGTCCTGGCCACTGGTGTCACGCGCTTTGCACTCGGCAAGCACGATGTGAAGAATGCAGTCATTGCGTTGCCACCCGTCGCAGAGCAGGAAACGATCTGCCGGTGGATCACCGACGAGTGCAAGCCGCTTGACGACGCCATCGCCCGCACCGAAGACGAAATCAAACTGATCCGCGAATACCGCGACCGCCTGATTGCCGATGTGGTCACGGGTCAAGTGGACGTGCGCGGCTGGCAGCCCGGCCCGGAGGATGTGGTGGACGAGGCGGCGCTGGCCGCGCTGGGCGATGACCAAGAGGACGTGACTGAAGAGGAGGACGGCGATGGCGAAGACTGACACCAGCGAGCGCTGGTTCGAGGCGCGCGTGGTGCGTGGCCTGACCGGCGTGCCGCAGCCGGAGTACAGCTATGAGCTGGCTCCCACGGACTTCGCCGCCACCCACAACGGCTACGTGCAGGGTAAGCCCACCGACTACAACCGCGACGTAGCGCTGGATGTGGCGCAGTTGCTGGCCTTCTTGCAGGCCACCCAGCCCAAGGCGGTGGACACGCAGGAACTGGCGGCGGACGGCATCAAACGCACCCAGTTCCTGCACCGCCTGCAGGGCGAGATCACCAAGCGCGGCGTGGTGGACGTGCTGCGCAAGGGTGTGAGCCACGGGCCGGTACACGTCGATCTCTACAAGCTGCTGCCCACGCCGGGCAATGCCGCCGCAGCGGATGCCTTCAGCAAGAACATCTTCAGCGTCACCCGGCAGGTGCGCTACAGCAACGACTCCGGCAACGAACTGGATTTCGCGATCTTCATCAACGGCCTGCCGGTGCTGACTTTCGAGTTGAAGAACTCGCTGACCAAGCAGACCCTGGCCGACGCCATCGTCCAGTACCAGACCACGCGCAGCCCGCAGGAACTTTTGTTCCAGTTGGGCCGTTGCGTGGCGCATGTCGCGGTCGATGACGCGGAGGCCGCGTTCTGTACCGAGCTGAAGGGCAAGGCATCGTGGTTCCTGCCGTTCAACCAGGGCTGGAACAGCGGCGCAGGCAACCCGCCCAACCCGGATGGTCTGAAGACCGATTACCTGTGGAAGCAGGTGCTGACCCGCGAATCGCTGGCCAACATCATCGAGAGTTACGCGCAGGTGGTGGAAGAGGAAGAAGCAGACGCCAGCGGCAAGAAACGCAAGAAGCGCAAGCAGATATTCCCACGCTTCCATCAGTTGCGCACGGTGCGTGCCCTGCTGCGTCGGGCCCATACCGACGGGGTGGGCAAGCGTTATCTGATCCAGCATTCGGCAGGCAGCGGAAAGAGCAACACGATTGCCTGGCTGGCGCACCAGTTGGTGGAGCTGCGCCGCAACGACGACCCGCTGACGGCGCAGTTCGATTCCATCATCGTCATCACCGACCGGCGCGCGCTGGACACGCAGATCGCCCGCACCATCAAGGGTTACGATCACGTGGCGGCGATCTTCGGCCACTCCGACAACGCGCAGGAGTTGCGCGAGTACCTGCGCCGGGGCAAGAAGATTATCGTCACCACGGTGCAGAAATTCCCGTTCATCCTCGATGAGCTGGGCGACCTCTCCGGCAAGAGCTTCGCGCTGTTGATCGACGAGGCGCATTCCAGCCAAGGCGGCAAGACCACGGCGCGGATGCACGAAGCCCTCGGCGGCAAGGTTGCCGAGGAGGAGTTCGAGGAGGACAGCACGCAGGATGCGGTCAACGCGGAAATCGAGAAGCGCATTGCCTCGCGCAAGTTGCTGGTCAACGCCAGCTACTTCGCCTTCACTGCCACACCCAAGAACAAGACGCTGGAGTTGTTTGGCGAGAAGACCCTCGTTGGCGACAAGGTGCAATTCCGTTCGCCCGAAGAACTGACCTACACCACCAAGCAGGCAATCCAGGAGAAGTTCATCCTCGACGTGGTGGAGAACTACACCACCTACGACAGCTTCTACCAAGTGGCCAAGACGGTGGCGGACGATCCGGAATTCGACAAGGTGAAGGCGCTGAAGAAGATCCGCCACTACGTCGAGTCGCACGACAAGGCCATCCGCCGCAAGGCCGAGATCATGGTTGATCACTTCATCGCACAGGTCGCGGGCAAGCAGAAGATCGGCGGCAAGGCGCGGGCAATGATCGTCTGCAACGGCATCGCGCGGGCCATCGACTACTGGCGCGAGGTGTCGGACTATCTCACGCAGATCAAGAGCCCGTACAAGGCCATCGTTGCGTACTCGGGTGATTTCGAGATTGGCGGCCAGAAGAAGACCGAGGCAGATCTCAACGGGTTTCCGAGCAAGGATATTCCGGCCAATCTCAAGCAAGACCCGTATCGCCTCTTGATCGTTGCCAACAAGTTCGTCACCGGCTTCGATGAGCCCTTGCTGCACACGATGTATGTGGATAAGCCGCTGGCGGGTGTGTTGGCGGTGCAGACACTGTCACGCCTGAACCGCGCGCACCCGCAAAAGCACGACACTTTCGTGCTCGACTTCGCCGACAACGCCGAGGCGGTGAAGGCAGCGTTCCAGGACTACTACCGCGCGACTATCCAGACCGGCGAAACCGACGCCAACAAACTACACGATCTGAAAGCCGAACTCGACGGGCAGCAGGTGTATAGCTGGCAGCAGGTGGAAGACTTGGTGGCGTTGTACTTGAGCGGCGCAGACCGGGACAAACTCGACCCTATCCTCGATGCTTGCGTCGCCGAGTACACCGACAAGCTCGGCGAGGACGATCAGGTCAAGTTCAAGGGTAAAGCCAAGGCCTTCGTGCGCAGCTACGGCTTTCTTGCCGCGATCCTGAGCTACGGCCACCCGACCTGGGAGAAGCTGTCGATCTTCCTGAACTTCCTCATTCCCAAGCTGCCCGCGCCCAAAGAGGAAGACCTCTCCAAGGGGGTTCTGGAGACCATCGACATGGACAGCTACCGTGTGGAGGCCAAAGCAGCGTTGAAGATGGCGATGGCCGATGCCGACGCCACGGTTGAGCCAGTACCGCCGGGCGGCGGTGGTGGCAAAGGCGAGGCAGACATCGACAAACTCTCCGCGATCATCAAGACCTTCAACGACCTGTTCGGTAACATCGAGTGGAAGGACGAGGACAAGATCCGCAAGGTCATTGCAGAGGAAATCCCGGCGCGGGTAGCGCAGGACAAGGCCTACCAGAACGCGCAGGCGAACTCCGACAAGCAAAACGCCAAGCTGGAGCACGACAAGGCGCTCAACCGCGTGGTGCTGGAGTTGCTGTCCGACCACACCGAACTGTTCAAGCAGTTCAGCGACAACCCCAATTTCAAGCGCTGGCTGACGGACACGGTGTTCGATGCGACCTATCAGCCAGGCGTGGTTCCGCCGAAGGCACCGCCGCAGACTGGGGCGTCGGCATGAGAAGGAATTGGTGCGGGAAGACGCGATGACCGAAATATCTCCAGAGGATCAAGCCAGAATTTCTGCGCTTTGCAGAGAGGCCGAGCGACTGGAAGAAGACGCCCTGTATTCGAGCAAGGGGCATTTCAATGCCGAAGACACATGGGTTCGGCGCAACTACTGGCTCGGTGTTCCTGCAACCGCTCTTGGTGCGATTGCAGGTGCCGCTCTGGTCAAAAGCCAGCCTGAGTGGGCCAGTGCCTTTACCTTGCTAGCGTCGCTACTGACAGGGTTGATGACCTTTCTCAAGCCCAACGAGCGGGCTGCAATGCACCGGGCCGCTGCCGGGCAGTTTTTGGCTCTTCGGAATGAAGCCCGCTTTTTCCGCGAGATCGAATTGCTTGAGACTGATCGGCTGGGAGAGCTTCCTGAGAGATTGAAGGCACTTGCCTCTGCACGCAATGAGCTGAACCAGAAGAGCCCGAGTATTCCAAGACGCGCATTTGTCGCTGCACGCAAAGGCATCGAAGAAGGCGAAGCCACCCACAAAGTGGACAAGGAGAAATGACAGGATGTCGGTATTGAGTTTTCTGACGGACAGGGCCAGCAGAGCCGTGCTCTCCACAACCGAGCAGTTGTCGATCACGACATCGATCTCCACACTGCAAACCCGGATCGGCCAGCATTTCAGCAGCGGTGTAATCAAGCAGCACTTCCGCTTCGGGTCGTCGACGCGGGGCACGATTCTGCCGCGCTCAATGGACGAGCGTTCGGATATTGATTACATGATCGTGTTCAGCGAGAACAACGCCACGCCACAGACCTATCTGAACCGGCTGAAGGCTTTCGTCGAGAAGTACTACAGCTCGTCGGACATCCGCCAGTCCAGTCCGACCATTGTCCTCGAACTGAACCACATCAAGTTCGACCTCGTGCCGGCAACAACAACGTGGCTCGGTGAGTTGCAGATTCCGGATGGCTCTGGCGGCTGGATGACGACCAACCCGAATGATTTCAACGCAACGCTTGAGGCGAAGAACAAAGAGCACAAGTCACTGATCAAGCCGTCTATTCGGCTGTTCAAGTACTGGAATGCCACCGCAGGGTTTCCGTTTCGATCCTCCTTCGAAATGGAGAAATGGGTCTGCGGCCTGAGCTTCTGGTTCCCGGTAAACCAGAAGGACTATTTCTTCGCGGTCATCGATAACTTGAACACGAGTTCCTCATACACACAGTGGGTGAACGACGAGATTACCCGCGCGAAAATCATCGTGGCCAACGTTCGTCAGTATGAGAAGGATGAGATGCCGGTGACGGCAGAGAACGAAATCAAAAAGCTGTTCCGGCGCTGAGGAGGAATAATGGCGCTCAATCTTGCAAAGGCCGTCATCGGCTACCTGAAGGAACGGCCCGAGCAGAAATTCACTGCACGGCAGATCGCCGAGTGGGTGTTCGCCTCCTATCCGGATGAGTGTCAGGAAAAGCGGGCCAATAGCCGTGGCGACTACATCAAGTCTGATGCGGATCTGGTTCAGCAGCTTGTTGCAGAAATCAGCTCGCAGCGCCCGCGGATGCAAGCGAAGCATCCAGAACTTAAAACGACCGAGGGACGGCCGCGCAGGTACTACTATTCGGAGCGCTCGGACAGCGCAGAAGTAGCGGCGGTTGAAAGCGAGGGGACGTCGGTTGAGGTGGACGCGAGCGCTTCGAAGATTGACGAACACGCCCTGTACCCCTTGCTGTCGCAATATCTGTGGGAGGAGTTCGACGTCTTCTCCAAACGCATCGACGAGAAGCGTTCGTCGAATAAGCGCGGTCCCAACGGCAACCGCTGGTTGTACCCGGATTTAGTGGGCATGGAGGATTTGGGCAAGGAATGGCACCGCGAAGTGCGCGACTGCGTCACGCAGTATTCCGACAAGCGCACGAAGTTGTGGTCGTTCGAGGTCAAGCTGCTGATCAACCGTTCGAACGTGCGCGAGTGCTTCTTTCAGGCCGTATCGAACTCGTCATGGGCCAACTTCGGCTATCTGGTTGCAGCAGAAATCGGCGGTACCGACACGCTGAAGGAACTGCGGATGCTCTTTGCTGCCCACGGCATCGGCTTCATCAAGCTGGACGTGGACAACCCTGCCGACAGTCAGGTGCTGATTCCGGCCCGCGAGCGCGACGAGATCGATTGGGACATGGCCAATCGGCTGGCCACGGAGAACCGGGATTTCCTGGAGTACGTGAAGCTGGTGAAGCAGTTCTACCAGACCGGCGAGGCGCGCCCGGCGGATTGGGACGTTCCGGAACTGGACGACTGACCGCCTATTCCAGGTGGCCGATGACGTCGAGGCGTTCGTCGCCGCGCTGAAACGCACCGAACCATCCGTCGCGCGAATCGGCGCGGGTGCGGCTCACCAGCAGCGTGAATCCCTCGCAGCCTCGTGTCTTGGCGGTGGCGAAGTCGATGGTGTCGAATTTGGCCTCGCGCACCAACGTCTTGGCCACCGACTTCATGGCCGATTCGAACAGATCGAGCAGGTTGTCCTGCAGGCTGGTATCGATGTTGCGCCAGGTCACGTCATCAATGACGACGCGCTTGAATCGGTTACTCATGGTTAATGCTCCTTGTTGGCGTGGATGACATGAACGCGCTGTTCGGGGATGAAGCCAAGCTCTTCTGGACGTTTCTGGTTCAGGTGTTGGGAAGCAGCCAAGTTGCCTCAGCCTCCCGGCGAGTGACGAGTCCCGGCAGCACTTTCCCGCCGCCATAGACCCATCGGCGCAGCTCTGTCGCGGCTGCGACCCAGTCCCGCTGATTGATCCGTCGACGCAGTGTCGACGTCTGCAGCCGCCCCGCACCGAGGTTGAACGTGAAGTCGACGATTGCCGCGAGCCGACTCTCCGGCTCGGTGGCCAACCGCGCAGTAGCGCAGCGTCACGGCCAGTGCCGTCAGCGCAAAGATCGCGCGCCAGATAGACCTCGGCTTCGGCCTCCGTGATCGCCGGGTGCTTGGGATCACAGAGATGGCCGTAACCAATCGTCCAGAAACCTGCGGGGCAGATGTAGGGAACGGCGGTGATCTCGATTCCGCACTTCACCCGGCGCTCGAACCCCTCGAAGCGCTTGGCCAGCTCGATGGCCGCTTTTGGTTTCGATCACGGTCGCACCCGGTCGAAAACCCGCCCGAGGAACCAGAAGTTCAGCACCCCGGCCCACAGAGCCTGATCGGCCTCTGTCCAGGTGTGCAGGATGGCCGTGCCCCAGCCAGCGCCTGCAGTCACGGCAGCCGCGGATGCGGCCGTCTTGGCGGCGCAGCACCCGGGAGCGGGAATCGCGGGCCCGCCCAGGACACCGCGCTGATGCGGGCGCTCGGACTGGCGCACCACTGGTAACGCCTGCTGGACGAGCAGCGGGCGGGCTCGGTGGCCGAGATCGCCGAGGCCGAGGGCATGGACGTGACGCAGGTGCGCCGCGTGATGCGGCTGACCCTACTGGCCCCGGAGGTCGTGGAACGGCTGGTGGGCTCGCCCGACGCCGTCCTGGAGAAGGTCATGCGACGGCCCTGGCCCAACGGCTGGGGCGACCAGATGCGGGTGCTCGCGCCGCCCGCGTGACCGCGTCGAGCCCAGCGCCAGCAACCGCCTCCGGGCGGTTTTTTTGCACCTGCTCCGTTCTCGGTCGCCACCGCTACGGGAGTTGCCAGCCACAACCGACCGCCTCTAAACCCGCGCCAGCAAAGGAAGTGGCCTCAAGAACGCTCGCGTGACCACCAGAGAAAACAGAGAAAAGAGAGGTGTCGGCGGGGGTGAAAACGCAGGGTTCGCAGGGGTGGCGCTCGCGAGGTCAGGCCCGGAATCCGCGCCAACACTGGTGGAACGGGCGAAAAAAAACCAACCAAGAACGGTTGGTTTTTTGAATAGTGGTGGAGTACCCGGAAATCAAACGCGCGTCCGCAAGTAGTCGATCTCAGCTGCGCAAACCGCGTTTGACGTAACCAAACATCGATTTTGCCCTCAACCTAACGTCGAGTATTCTCAATTTTGGTGACACCAGTTTTCACTAATCGTGTCCACAGTCCCACGAATTCTGTCACTCGACATTAGATGTCAGACGTCGATATTTCGTGCGACAAGAGCATTACTCTCAATAAAATTCCTACGCGGCTCCACCTCATCCCCCATAAGGGTGGTAAAGATCTGATCCGCCGCAATAGCATCCTCAATCTGCACCTTCAGCAGCCGCCGCTGGGTAACATCAAGCGTCGTCTCAAACAGCTGCTCAGGGTTCATCTCACCAAGACCCTTATACCGCTGACGAGAAACCCCACGCTCAGCCTCAGCCAGCAGCCATTGCATTGCCCCGTGGAAGTCGTTGACAGTCTGATCGCGCAGCTTTTCACCTTCGCCACGCTGCACCTTGGTGCCTTCCGGGGTCAGGCCCTGGAACGTCTTGGCCGCGTTGGACAGAGCAGCATAGTCAGCACCGTGAACAAAATCCGCATCCAAATGCGACAACCGCACGTTGCCATGATGCCGACGCGCAATCATCAACCGATGCTTATCCGTCTTCTCATCAAACTGCGCGTAGACGTCAGCGGTGCCATCATCATTAACAGCCGCCCCAATCAACGTCTTGGCATGCATCTCAGCCAACTTGGCCTTCAGCGCCACAGCAGACGCCTCAGCAGCAGCCGCGCTATCCAGATCCAGCGCCACCCCATCAGCAATCGCACGCAGGGCGTCGGTATCAACAACACGTGACAGCCGAGAAATCACCCCCTCAGTCAGCTGATACTGCCGCGCCAACTCAGTCAGCGCCTCCCCATTGATCTCCGACCCATCCGGCCGCACCAGCACAGCCTTCTCCATCGCCAGCTTCAGCAGGTAGGCATTGAGCTCGACATCGTCCTTGATATACCGCTCTTCCTTGCCGTGCTTGATCTTGTACAGCGGCGGCTGCGCGATATAGACATAGCCGCGCTCGATGATGTCGGGCATCTGGCGGTAGAAGAACGTCAGCAGCAGGGTGCGGATGTGAGAGCCGTCCACGTCAGCATCGGTCATGATGATGATGCGGTGGTAGCGCAGCTTGTCCAGGTTGTAGTCGTCCTTGCCGATGCCGGTGCCCAGTGCGGTGATCAGCGTCAGCACTTCCTGGCTGGACAGCATCTTGTCGAAGCGGGCGCGCTCTACGTTCAGGATCTTGCCCTTCAGCGGCAGGATGGCCTGGAACTTACGGTCGCGGCCTTGCTTGGCGGAGCCGCCTGCGGAGTCACCCTCCACCAGGAAGAGTTCTGACAGGGCGGGGTCTTTTTCCTGGCAGTCGGCCAGCTTGCCGGGCAGGCCCATGCCGTCCATCAGGCCCTTGCGGCGGGTCATTTCGCGGGCCTTGCGGGCGGCTTCGCGGGCGCGGGCGGCGTCTACGATCTTGCTGCAGATGATCTTGGCGTCGCCCGGGGTTTCCAGCAGGAAGTCGCTCAGGGCCTTGCCGACGAGTTCTTCAACGGGCAGGCGCACTTCGGAAGAGACCAGCTTGTCCTTGGTCTGCGAGCTGAACTTGGGCTCGGGCACCTTGACGGAGAGCACGCAGGACAGGCCTTCGCGCATGTCGTCGCCGGTGGTTTCCACCTTGGCTTTCTTGGCGACTTCATTCTCTTCAATGTACTTGTTGATGACGCGGGTCATCGCGGCGCGCAGGCCGGTCAGGTGGGTGCCGCCATCGCGCTGCGGGATGTTGTTGGTGAAGCAGAGCACCTGCTCGTTGTAGCCGTCGTTCCACTGCATGGCCACTTCCACGGCGATACCGTCTTTTTCGGTGTTGGCGTAGAAGATGGTGGGGTGCAGCACGCTCTTGGAGCGGTTGATGTACTCCACAAAACCCTTCACGCCGCCGGAGAAGGCAAAGTCTTCTTCCTTGCCGGTGCGCTGGTCGACCAGCTTGATGTGCACGCCGTTGTTCAGGAACGAGAGCTCGCGGATGCGCTTGGAGAGGATCTCGTAGTGGAACTCGACGTTGGTGAAGATCTCTTCGTCGGCCAGGAAGTGGACTTCGGTGCCGCGCTTGTCGGTGGCGCCGATGATCTTCATCGGCGAGACTTCAACGGGCTGGCCGTCGGGGCCGGGCACGGTCTCGACGATGCGGTTCTGTACGTCGCCCTTGGCGAATTCGATCAGGTGGACCTGGCCGTCGCGGCGCACGGTCAGGCGCAGCCACTTTGACAGCGCGTTCACGCAGGACACGCCCACGCCGTGCAGGCCGCCAGACACCTTGTAGCTGTTCTGGTTGAACTTGCCGCCGGCGTGCAGCTCGGTCATGGCGATTTCTGCCGCGCTGCGCTTGGGTTCGTGCTTGTCGTCGAACTTGACCAGGGGCGGGATGCCGCGGCCGTTGTCGACGATGGAGATCGAGTTGTCGCTGTGGATGGTGACCTGGATCTCGGTGCAGTAGCCGGCCAGCGCTTCGTCGATGGAGTTGTCCAGCACCTCGAAGACAAGGTGGTGCAGGCCGGTGCCGTCGGAGGTATCACCGATATACATGCCCGGACGCTTGCGTACCGCCTCCAGGCCTTCCAGGATCTGGATCGAAGAGGCTCCGTAGGTGTTTTCCTGCTGCGGGTTCTGCTGTTCGGTCATGTCTTTCTACTCACGGCAATGGCGGAATTCGGGCCGGGCCGGCATAGCGGCGGGGCGCGAAAAGGTCCGCATGGCGGGTTACTAAAAACGGCAAAAGGGGCGGATCGTCGTTTCGATCCTGCCCCCGCTGCGGGATGGTCATCCCCAGGACTTCCCGGCCTGGGCCGGGTGTCGTTGCGTGCCGTTTGCTGCTCCGGTTCTTGTCTGGTCTGGTCCTGTTACCGGATCATCAGATGCGCATCGGCATGACGACGTACTTGAAGTTGTCGTCTTCCGGCACGGTAATCAGCGCACTCGAATTCGAGTCGCCGAGGCTGACCTGCACCTGCTCGCTCTTCAGGTTGGCAAGCACGTCAAGCAGGTAGGTCACGTTGAAGCCGATATCGAGCGCGTCGCCCGAGTAATCGAGTTCCAGCTCTTCCTGCGCCTCTTCCTGGTCGGCGTTGGTGGAGCTGATCTTGAGCATGTGCGTGTCGAGGATGCAGCGCACGCCCTTGAATTTGTCGGTCGTCAGGATCGCGGTGCGTTGCAGCGCCTGCTGCAGCCGCACGCGGTCGATGGCGAAGGCGTTCTTGTAGCCCTTGGGAATCACGCGCTGGAAGTCAGGGAACTTGCCTTCCACCAGCTTGGAGATCAGTTCGATATTGGCGAACGTGAACTTGACCTGGTTGGCGGCCAGCTGCACCTGCACCGGATCGTCGTTGTCTTCCAGCAGGCGCTGCAGTTCCAGGATGGTCTTGCGCGGGATGATGACTTCCTGGCGCGCGCCCACGCCGACGGCTTCGGTCTCAAGCTCAACGCCGCAGTACGCCAGGCGGTGGCCGTCGGTGGCGACTGCCATGACCTTCTTGCCTTCCACCACCAGCAGCATGCCGTTCAGGTAGTAGCGGATGTCCTGCTGCGCCATGGCGAAGTGGACCATCGCCAGCAGGTGCTTGAAGGTCTTCTGCGGCAGGCTGACGCTGGCGTTGAATTCGCTGGCTTCGGCAACGGTCGGGAATTCCTCGGCGGCCAGCGTCTGCAGTGCGAAGCGGCTCTTGCCGGATTGCACGGTCATGCGCTTGTCGTTGAGCGACAGGGCCACGTCGCCGTCAGGCATGGCGCGCAGGATGTCCAGCAGCTTGCGCGCGGCCACGGTGGTGGCAACGCTGTCGCTGCCAACGCCGCATTCGGCGTGCGTGGTGATCTGGATCTCGATGTCGGTCGAGAGGAAGGAAACGTTGGACCCGGACTTGCGAATCAGCAGATTGGCCAGGATCGGGAGGGTGTGGCGGCGCTCCACGATGCCGCTCACGATTTGCAGCGGACGCAGCAGGTTGTCTCGCGAGGTTTTGACCAATTGCATTGAATTTATCCTTCGTCGTTTGTAATCGGCGACCGCAGAACGCAAACAACTCCGAATTCACTTAGGAATCAAGGAGTTAATATGCCATTGTACCAAGGATAAGCCGCTGCGGTGAAGCGGGGCGGGACCGGCCGGGGGGCCAGCTGTGCCCAAAAAGCCACGCTGGCGCTGCCCGTACTTGCCATCCCGTCCCGACTCACCGCAAAGCCTTATCAGTGGCCATTTTCCGGACACTTGCCCCGGCGACGCTGACGTTAATTCCCCAGGCGCCACGGGATGTCCGTGGCGCGCACCCTACAGTATGCCAGCCCCGAGGGGCCGACCCTTCAAAACGCCTTCCCGGGGGTCCCCGGGCATCGGCCATGCATCAGCCCTTGAGCGTTTGCTCCAGCACGTGCAGTTCATGGTTGAGCTGCGCGTCCTTGCTGCGTTCGTCGGCGATCTTGCGCACGGCATGCAGCACGGTGGTGTGGTCGCGGCCGCCAAAGAGCTCGCCGATTTCGGGCAGGCTCTTCTGCGTCAGCTCCTTGGCCAGGTACATCGCAATCTGGCGCGGCCGTGCAATATTGGCAGGGCGCTTTTTCGAATACATGTCAGCGACCTTGATGTTGTAGAAATCCGCGCAGGTCTTCTGGATGTTCTCCACGGAGATCTGGCGGTTCTGCACAGTCAGCAGGTCCTTGAGCGCTTCGCGCGTCACCTCGATGGTGATGTCCTTGCCGTGGAAGTTGCTGAACGCCAGGATCTTGCGCAGCGCGCCTTCCAGCTCGCGCACGTTTGAGCGCAGGTGCTTGGCGACAAAGAAGGCAACCTCTTCGGGCACGTTGACGTTTTCCGCGGCGGCCTTCTTCATCAGGATGGCCACGCGCATTTCCAGCTCGGGCGGCTCGATGGCCACGGTCAGGCCCGAGTCGAAGCGCGAGATCAGGCGGTCGTCGATGCCGGAAATCTCTTTCGGGTAGGTATCGCTGGTGATGATCACCTGCGCCCGGTTGGCAATCAGGGCCTCAAAGGCATAGAAGAACTCTTCCTGCGTGCGGTTCTTGCCGGAGAAGAACTGGATATCGTCGATCAGCAGCAGGTCCAGCGAGTGGTAGTAGCGCTTGAACTCGTCGAACGCCTTGCGCTGGTACGCCTTGACCACGTCGGACACGTACTGCTCGGCGTGGATGTAGCGGATGCGCGCGCGCGGGTTCTCCAGCAACATGAAGTTGCCGATGGCGTGGATCAGGTGAGTCTTGCCGAGGCCCACGCCGCCATAGAGATACAGCGGGTTGTACGACTTGCCCGGGTTGTTGGCCACCTGGATGGCCGCGGCGCGGGCCAGCTGGTTGGCTTTGCCAGTGACGAAGTTGTCAAAGGTCAGGATCGGGTTCAGGCGCGAGCGCTCATGCACCGTGTCGCTGGGCTGGTGGCCGGGCATCGGCGTGGCGCCGCCCATCTGCTGGTGCGGCTGCTGCTGGGGTTGCTGCGGCGGCGCGCGGTAGGAGCGGGCGCTGGCTTCGGCGGGGTCCATCTGGACCACGTCGATCTCACCCATGTCGGCGCCGTGCGGCTGGTGGCCGTGCTGGCCAGGGTGGGGCTGGCCGCGCGCACCGGCCGGGACCGGTGCGGCGGACGGCATGCCGGCCGGATTGCCCGGGTTGCCCGGATTGCCATAGGGCGGTTGCCCCATGCCGTAGCCGGCCGCGCTGACCGGCTCGCCATAGCCATAGCCGGGCTGCTGGCCGGGCATGGCGAACGGCGGCTGGCCCATGGCCTGGCCGCCCATCGGCTGGGCGCCGGGATAGCCGCCCATGCCCGTACCCGGTGCTGCGTGGCCGTCCATGCCGCCCGGGCCCATGCCGGGCTGGGCCGGCTGCATATAGGCAGCGGCACGGCCCGAAGCGGCGGGATCCAGCACGAACTGGACGCTGACCTGCGCTTCCCAGTACTCGCAGGCCAGTGCGGTGATGCGCCCCGAAAACTGGCTCTTGACCCAGTCCAGCTTGAAACGGTTGGGCGCGGCAATGCGCAGCGCGTGCGTTTCTTCATCGAACGCAACGGGCGCCAGCGGCTTGATCCACGTTTTGAACTGTTGCGGCGTCAGCTCGCGCTCTAGTTGCGCTGCTGCCGCCTGCCAGAAATCTTGCATTGTTTGTTTTTTGGTAATCGTACCCGGCCGCAAATCAGCGGTTCCCCCGGCACGCCACAAGCAGCATCTACGCCGCGCGATCCGGGCCATCCTTACCGTATTAGGAATCAATTCCGTTCGGTGAGGCCTCCGCGGCATGCCAATGCAGCAGCAAGCGAGCCTTCAGGCTCGCCGCACTGGCGTGCGTTCAGTCATGCGTTGCCGCGGTGGGGGCCCGGGTTGCGCCTGCGCCACGCAGCCCGTGTTGTGTTTGGACCCGGATTGTACCCCCGCCCCTGAGTTATCCACAAAGGATAAGTCTGTGGATAACTTGTGCAAATGCAGTGGATTTGTGTGCACAACCCTTGGTGCGATGCGGCTTTCCGGGGTGTGGAAACGGGGGAAATCTCAGGCAAAACAGGGACTTCGCCTGTGGATGGATGCGGTAGAGGTGGCCCTCGGGACACTTGCAGTTACCCACTGGCCTTTGTGGACAATGGCGCACCACGGGCCACAGACGGGTGTGGCAATTGTGCCGGCGCACACAGTCTTGCGCCTTGACATTGCCGCAGAAAATCGGTTAAATGCCGGGTTCTGCGATGCGGCAGGGGATCACGTATGCGCATCGCCGGGTCTGGCCTGTTCGTGCCGTCCTTGCTAACAGGTCAGCGACCTGCACATGCATAAACACGGCCGGCAGCAAGACAGAACCAGAATCGTCGGCAATCCCGCTGCAGTGTCTTGCCAGCGGCAGCCCCATGCGAACCATACGCGGCGGCCACGGCACCCCGGCACCGGCCGGTGTCAGGCGCGCCCAGATCAACCAGAGAGTGCAACATGAAACGTACCTACCAACCTTCCGTTACCCGCCGCAAGCGTACCCACGGCTTCCGTGTCCGCATGAAGACCCGCGGCGGCCGTGCCGTCATCAACGCACGCCGCGCCAAGGGCCGCAAGCGCCTGGCCATCTGAGGCCGGGGCGACTGCTATGACGGCGCGCACTGCGTTGCCGTCATGGCCTGACGCCTCACCTCAGGGACGGCCGGCAGCTTGCCGCAGGGCTCAGCTAGTTAGTCAGCAGTATCTCTCGCCAGCATTGCCCAGCGTGTCTGCCCATGCCTTCCCCAAAGCCGCAAGGCTGACAAAGACGGATGAGTTTTCATCCGTTTTTGCTTTGCGGCCCCGGCGTCGCAGCCCGCATTTCGTGCTCTATGTGCGCGCCAATGACCGGCCGGAAGGCCGCCTTGGCCTGGTGGTGGGCAAGAAGTTCGCGCCGCGCGCCGCTGAGCGCAACCTGGTGAAGCGCATGGCGCGCGAGCTGTTCCGCCAGCGCCGTGAGCACCTGGCCGGGCGCGACGTACTGCTGCGCCTGCAAGCCAGGTTCCCGCGCGCGGAATTTGCGACGCGCGCGGCGGTCAGACAGGCGTGCCTGGCGGAAATCACCAGCTTGCTGGAAATTGCCGCCAGGCCGCTGCCGCCACCGCCGGCGGCAAACCCCGCTCCGCCTGCGCCACCCAGCCAGGCACCGGGCCTTCCAGCCTGACCACCCCGCCATGAAGCCGATCCTGCTAGCCCTGCTGCGTATCTACAAGATCGCCCTGAGTCCTTACCTGGGCTCGCGTTGCCGCTTCCTGCCGACCTGTTCCGACTACGCCCGCGACGCCGTCATCCATCACGGCGCCGCGCGCGGCAGCTGGATGGCCGCCTGCCGGCTGTGCCGCTGCCATCCTTTCGCCCAAGGCGGGTATGATCCCGTGCCGGGCACGGAAGCTGACGACACTGCCAGGCCGGACACCCACGCGGGCCGTTCCGTCCATGCCGCCGCAGGCCATGCGCCTGTTGCGATCCGTCTGCCCAGACCCTGATTTCTCCGACCACAGCCAGACATGGATATCAAACGCACCATCCTCTGGGTCATCTTCTCGATGTCCCTCGTGCTGCTCTACGACAACTGGCAGCGCTCCCAAGGCCATGCGTCGATGTTCTTCCCGAGCACGACCCAACAGGCCGCCTCGGCGCCCGCCGCCAGCGGCGCTGCCGCGCAGGGCGACGTGCCCAAGGCCAACGTGGCGCCAGGCGCAGCGGGTACCGCTGCCCCGGCCGCGCCGCAGGCCGCGGCCCAGCCCACCGGCGAGAAGGTCGTGGTGACCACCGACACGGTGCGCGCCGAGATCGACACCGCCGGCGGCATCGTGTCGCGCCTGGAGCTGCTCAAGGAGCATGAGAAGGACGGCAAGCCGGTGGTGCTGTTCGAGCGTGACAACGTGCGCACCTACATGGCACGCTCGGGCCTGATCGGCGGCGACCTGCCCAACCACACCACGGTGTTCACCGCCGCCCCGGGCCCGCGCACGCTGGACGGCGCCGAGCAGCTGGAAGTGGCGCTGACCGCCGAGAAGAACGGCGTGAAGCTGGTCAAGACCTATGTGTTCCGCAAGGGCAGCTATGTGGTCGACACCAAGTTCGCGGTGACCAACGCGGGTGCCGCGCCGGTCTCGCCGACGCTGTACCTGGAACTGGCGCGCGACGGCAGCAAGGTCGAGCAGTCGCAGTTCTACAGCACCTTCACCGGCCCGGCCGTCTACACCGACGCCGACAAGTACCACAAGATCGACTTCGAAGACATCGCCAAGGGCAAGGCCACCGTGCCGGCCGCCGCCAACAATGGCTGGGTGGCGATGGTGCAGCATTACTTTGCCTCGGCCTGGATCCCGCAGACCGGCAAGGAGCACAGCTTCTACGTCCAGCAGATCGATCCGCACCTGTACCGCGTGGGCGTGCAGCAGCCGCTGGGTGAACTGGCCCCGGGCGCCACGGTGACCACCGATGCACGCCTGTTCGCCGGCCCGCAGGAAGAGCACATGCTCGAGAAGATCGCCCCGGGCCTGGAGCTGGTGAAGGACTATGGCTGGCTGACCATCCTGGCCAAGCCGCTGTTCTGGCTGCTGGAGAAGCTGCACGGCTTCCTGGGCAACTGGGGCTGGTCGATCATCGCGCTGACGGTGCTGATCAAGCTGGTGTTCTTCCCGCTGTCGGCGGCGAGCTACAAGTCCATGGGCAAGATGAAGGACCTGCAGCCGCGCATGACGTCGATCCGCGAGCGTTACAAGAACGACCCGCAGAAGATGAACCAGGAGATGATGGGGCTGTACAAGACCGAGAAGGTCAACCCGCTCGGCGGCTGCCTGCCCATCGTGATCCAGATCCCGGTGTTCATCGCGCTGTACTGGGTGCTGCTGTCGTCGGTGGAAATGCGCGGCGCGCCGTGGCTGGGCTGGATCCATGACCTGTCGGTGCCGGATCCGTTCTACATTCTGCCGATCGTGATGGCCGTGTCGATGTTCGTGCAGACCAAGCTGAACCCGACCCCGCCGGACCCGGTGCAGGCCAAGGTTATGATGATCATGCCGCTGGTGTTCTCGGTGATGTTCTTCTTCTTCCCGGCGGGCCTGGTGCTGTACTGGGTGGTGAACAACATCCTGTCGATCGCCCAGCAATGGCAGATCAACCGCATGCTCGGCAAGGGCAAGGCGGCAGTGGTGGCGAAGAGCTGAAGCTGTTGCAGGTTGCGGTAAGCAAAAAAGCCCGGCAGTGATGCCGGGCTTTTTGTTTGATGGATCGGGGCGCTGACAGCCATCACCCCTCGTTGATCACCGCCCGCCTATAGCGCAACCATGTCGAAATCCGCTTTCGCCATGCCGCAGTCCGGGCAGCTCCACTCCAGCGGGACCGCGCCCCACGGTGTGCCGGGCGCGATCCCGTGCTCGGGCATGCCGAGCGCTTCTTCATAAACGAATCCACAGATACGGCACTGCCAGATGGTCATGCGGCCCCCCGCAGCGAGGGTGCACGGGTGGAGACGCCGGCGGCGCGCGCGGTGTTTTCGATCTCTTCGACCAGCGGGGCGATGCGCGCCAGCTCGGCGCGGTTGTCGTCGTCCCACGGATGGAAGCCCGGGCGGAAGTAGCTGAGCCATTCCGGGATCATCTTGGGCAGCACGCCGGGCGAGGCCCACAAAAAGCGCAGCACGCCGCCAAACCCGGTCAGCTTGTTGCGGCAGCCCTTGTCGCCCATCACCAGCGCGATGTGGAACACGAACACCATGGCCCAGAACGTCACCGTGGTGGTCAGCATGGTGAAGGTGCGCAGGAAGTAGCGGTAGGGGCCGGGCTTCATCACCGTGTTCCAGACATCGTAGGCCACGGCCTTGTGCTCGGTTTCTTCCAGTGCGTGCCAGGTCCACACCTGCCGGTAGCCGGTCTCAGAGGCCGCGCCCATGTGGCGCTGATCCTGCAGCAGGCCGCCGGCCAGCATCGCGGTGTAGTGCTCCAGCGCGATGGTGTGGGCCAGCTGCCAGGACTTGGGCAGGATCTTGCGCAGCAGGTCCAGCAGCTTCCACACCGAGCGGTCCAGCGCCGCGGCGGGCAGGCCGGCGTCTTCCATCAGCCGGTTGTAGAGGATGTGCTCGCGCGTGTGCATCGCTTCCTGGCCGATAAAGCCGGCGATGGCGCGGCTCAGTTCGGGGTCTTTCACCTGGTCGCGGTAGTTGCGCACGCTGTCCATGAAGAAGCGCTCCCCGGCGGGGAAGAAGATCGACAGCGCGTTGATGAAATGGGTGACGTGACGGCCCCGTTCGTGCCAGTCGCTGATGCGTTCTGGCGGCAGGTGGGGATGCACGTCGCGGCGGACTGGCATCATGGCGGTCTCCTTGGGTGACGGCCGGCGCGTGTTGCGCCGGCGGGGATTTATTGGGCGGCCAGGAACGGCAGCAGGTCTGCGGCCACGCGTTGCGGGTCTTCTTCCATCGGCACATGGCCAAGCCCCGCGTAGCGGCGCAGCTGCGCGCCGGGGATGCGCTCGGTGAAGGCCTGCGCGTGCGCGGGCGGGATCCAGCGGTCGCGCTCTCCCCACAGCACCAGCGTGGGCGCGCGCACGCTGCCGAGCAGGTGGGTATCAAGCTGGGCAAAGTCGAGCCTGGGCACCATCTTGCCGACGGCCTCGCGGCTGCCTTCGGCGTAGAAGAAATCGACGTAGCGGCGGAAGGTGGACTCCGGCACGCGTGAAGCATCGCCATAGACGTCGCGCGTGGCGGCGCGGATGATGAACTCCGGCAGCATCCACGGTGCCGACCAGCGCACCGGCGCATGGCGGAACAGGTCGATGTAGATCGGCAGCCGCATCGGGAAGCCGGCGGCGTCGATCAGCACCAGCTTGTCGACCGCATCGGGCCGGCGCACCGCCAGGTCCCACGCGATCAGCCCGCCCAGCGAGTTGCCGATGATGCTGGCGCGGCGCACGTTCACCGCGGCCAGGAAGGCATCGATGAAGTCGCGGTAGCGGTGCACGTCCATGGTTTCGATGCGGCCGCGCGCATCGCGCAGCGGCCCGGTCAGCCCGAACGGGGCGAGGTCCAGCCGCAGCACGCGGTAGCGCTGCGCCAGCGCCGGCACGATCCCCTGCCACGTATGCAGCGAAGCGCCGAAGCCGTGGATCAGCACCAGGGTCTCGCCGTCGGCGGGGCCTTCGTCGGTGTAGTGCACCATCGCATCCAGCACGCGCACCCAGCGCGAGGCCGGCAGCGCATGGCGCTGCGCCAGCATGGCGCGCGACAGGCTGAACAGCCCTACGCGGCCCTGCCCGAACCAGCGCGTCAGCGCCCCCGGTGGCGCCAGCAGCGCAGCATCCTGTTCGATCGCGAGCCGGTTCACGGGCGCTCTCCCTGGCCGACCGAGGCCGGTGCCGCAACCGGGCCCAGATCGCGCTTGCGGCGCGTCTCGCGCACCACCAGCGACTGGTAGGCGGCGGGCAGCAGCCGCGCCATGGCATCGGCGGCGTAGGCGTCGGGTCCGATCAGCACGCGCCGGCGGTTGCGGCGCACGCCTTCCAGGATCACGCGCGCGGCCTTGTCGGGCGAGGTAATGAAGAATTTCTCGAACTCATCCTTGCCGTGCTGCGCGTCGCGCACCAGGAAGCCGTTGACGCTGGATGACACGCGGCTGGCCTGGGCGATATTGGTCTTGATGCCGCCCGGGTGCACGGTGGTGGCCGACACGCCGCAGTCCATCAGGTCCAGCTCCTGCCGCAGCGATTCGGTGAAGCCGCGCACCGCGTACTTGCTGGCGTTGTAGGCGCCCATGCCGGGCTGGGCGAAGATGCCGAAGATGCTCGACGTATTGACCACGTGGCCGTCACCGCTGGCCTTCAGGTACGGCAGGAAGGCCTTGGTGCCGTAGACCACGCCCCAGAAGTTGATGCCCATGATCCATTCCAGGTCGTCGTAGCTCATGCCCTCGACGGTGCTGGACAGCGCCACGCCGGCGTTGTTGAAGATCAGGTTGATGCGGCCGTGGGCCTCGGCGGCCGCGGCGGCCCACGCGTAGACCGCGGCGCGGTCGGCCACATCCACGGTGTGCTGGGTGATGCGGGCCTGCGGTGCGGCGGCCATGGCCTGGGCCACGGTCTGCGCCAGCCCGGCCTCGTTGCGGTCTGACAGCGCCAGGTGGCAGCCCTGCCGTGCCAGCGCCACCGCCAGCGCGCGGCCGATGCCCGAGCCGGCGCCGGTGATCGCGGCAACCTTGTTGCGGAAGTCCTTCATGTCCGGTCTCCTTCCGGTGATGTCGTTCTTTTGGGTGTGAACCAGGGGGAATGCGTGTGCGTCAGGCACCAGCGACCGTGGCGATATCGGCCGACCCGGGCTGCATTGCGGTCTCGTCCGGCAATGCGCGCCGCACCGGGTACAGGTCGTAGTCGGTCATGCGAAAGCTCGCCGTGGCGCGTCGGAACTGCCAGGTGAAGCCCGGCCACAGCGTGGTGTTGCGGCCGCTGCGCGGGTCGATGTACCAGCTGGCGCAGCCGCCGGCGGACCAGATCGCATGGCCCAGCCGCGCCTGCAGCCGTTCGTTGAAGCGGCGCTGCACCGGCTCGCGCACGTCCACCGCCTGCACGCCTTCGCGGCGCATCTGCTGCAGGGCGTCCGCGATGTAGGCCACCTGCGACTCGATCATGAACACCATCGAGCTGTGGCCCAGGCCGGTATTGGGGCCGACCACGAAGAACAGGTTGGGGAAGCCCGCCACGGTGGTGCCCAGGTAGGCCTGCGCGCCGTCGCGCCAGGCATCGACCAGGTCCACGCCGTCAAGGCCGGAGATCACGCCGCGCGGCAGCGGGTCGGTGGCATGGAAGCCGGTGCCCAGGATGATGCAGTCCGCGGGCCGGCGCGTGCCGTCGCGCAGCACGACCGCGTCGCGCTCAACGCGGGCGATGCCGGTGGTGACCACGTCCACGTTGTCGCGTGTCAGCGCCGGGTAGTAGTCGTTGGAGATCAGCACGCGCTTGCAGCCGATGGTGTAGTCCGGCGTCAGCGTTGCGCGCAAGGCGGGGTCGCTCACCTGCCTGGCCAGATGGCGGCGTGCGACGCGCTCCACCACCTTCACGATCTTCGGATGCAGCACGAAGCCCAGCACGCGCGATTCCAGCATCCAGTAGATGCCGGTGCGCACCAGCGTCTGCGTGAACGGCAGGCGGCGGAACAGCCAGCGCTCGGTCGCGCTGACCTCGCGATCCGGCTTGGGCATGATCCACGGCGGGGTGCGCTGGTACAGGTCCAGCTGCGCCACCTGGGGCGCGATCTGCGGCACGAACTGGATCGCGCTGGCGCCGGTGCCGATCACGGCCACGCGCTTGCCGGCGAGCGCATAGGCGTGGTTCCAGTGCTGCGAGTGGAAGCACTCGCCCTCGAACGAATCCAGCCCCGGGATATTGGGGTAGGAAGGCCGGCTCAGCCCGCCCATGCCGGAGACCAGCACGCGCGCCCGCACCACCTTGCCGTCTGCCATCTCCAGGCGCCACACCTGCGCGGCCTCGTCCCAGGCGGCGTGGCGCAGTTCATGGTGCAGCCGCAGGTGCGGGCGCAGGCCGAAGCGGTCGGTGCAGCCTTCCAGGTAGGCGCGGATCTCCGGCTGGGTCGAGAACATGCGCGACCAGTCCGGGTTCGGCGCGAATGAAAAGGAATACAGGTGCGACTGCACATCGCAGGCGCAGCCCGGGTAATGGTTGTCGCGCCAGGTGCCGCCGACGGAGCCGGCCTTCTCGAAGATCAGGAAGTTGCGCTCGCCGCGCTCGCGCAGCCGTATCGCCATGCCGAGGCCGGCAAAGCCACTGCCGATGATGGCAATGTCTGTGTGCTCAAGGGCAGGGGATGCCTGCTGCGGCAGCTCCGCGGGTGCATTCATGGGCGCTCCTCACCGTTATTACAGTGTTTATTGTGACATTGATGGATGTCATCGTAGGAAGCGCAGGGCAGGTGGTCAATGCCGTGAGTTGAAGGATGGTTCTAATTTTTAGGGATTTCCAGCGGCGTTTCGCGCACATAAAACAAGGCGATGCCACCCCGCAGGCGCTTGCGCCATGGGATTCGGTCGTGTGTTTGAAACCGGGAGATTTTTTTCAGGCTTCGCGGATCACGAAAGCGTGGCCGCAACATTCAGGCGCTAGGCCGCCTGTCCCTTGCGGCGCCAGCCGTGCGGCGTTTCACCGGTCCAGCGCTTGAAGGCGTGGGTGAAGGCACTCTGCTCGGAATAGCCGAGCCGCATCGCGCACTGCGCCAGGCTGATGCCGGGATCGGCAAGATACTGCTCCGCCAGCGCGCGCCGCACGTTATCCACAAGCTGTGAATAACTGATGCCCTGCGCCTGCAGCCGCCGCTGCAGGGTGCGCACGGGCAGGCTCAGGTGCGCGGCCACGTCGGCAATCGGCAGTTCGCCCTGCGGCAGCCGCCCGCTGATATAGGCACGCGCCTGCGCCAAGGCGTCGGCCCCGGCCGGCGCGAGCTGCTGCAGCTGGGTATCGGCGATGCGCGTCATCTGCGCCTGCATGCCCGCGTCGGCCTGCAGCGACGGCAGGTCCAGCAAGGCCCGTTCGATATGCATGGCATGGCGCGCGGCGTTGAAGACCACGGGGCAGCCGAACACCTCGGCATGCAGGCGGGTATCGGCCGGCGTGGGATGCGGGAATTCCACCTGGGTGGCCACGTGCTGCTCACCGATCAGCCAGCGCGCGAACACCACCCAGGTTGCCATGTGCAGCTCATGCGCATGGCGCGACAGCGGGCCATGCCGGGCTTCCCAGGTCATGCAGGCGGCATGCGGCGTTTCGATCAGGCGGGTGCCGCCGATATCGTTGGCCAGCACCTCATAGCGGATGCCTTGCAGGATGGCGTCGCGCACGGTGGGCGTGGTCAGCACCACGTAGCCCATCTCGGCATAGTGGCGCGGCGCGAAGGCGGCGCCGGCGCGCAGGCCGACATCGGGATCGCCGGTGACCTGCTCCAGCCAGTCGAGCAGGGCCAGATAGGCGGCACCGGGAATGCGCGTGGCGGTCTGCGCACCGGTGGCGTGCAGCAGCTCGGGCGGCACGCCGACGGCGCGCAGCTGGTCGGCCGGGGCAATGCCCTGGCGCGCGCCGTGGTCGAGCACGGCGCGGAGGTAGGCGAGCGAGACGGTGCCCAATGCGGTGCCCGCTTGCATACCACTGGCACCGCCGTCGGGCAGGTTGGCGCGTGGCATCAAATCACCTGTCGTGCGGGATCAAGACCGGGCACCGATCTTTATCCATACTCCGGGTAGCGTCAATGCGGGCCTGCCCCCGCCTGAATACAGGAGACCGACGCAAGGAGACAACATGGCCCCCAATCATCCACACCGCCGTGCGGATGCCGATGCCGAGGCGCTGCACGCGCTGACGCGGCGCGGCTTCCTGAAAGTCGGCCTCGGCTTCTCGGCCGCGCTGGCCTGTACCGCGCTGGTGCCGTCGCTGGCCGGCTGCTCATCGGCCCATCCCGCGCCGCAGGCCGGCATGACCTGGCTGCGACCGGAAGACGTGGCGATGTTGCGCGCGCTGCTGCCGGCCATCGTCACCGAGCTGGCCGAAGCGCCGCCGCCGCGGCGCGCGGCCCTGGAGCAGGACGCGCTGCGCAATATCGACGCGACCTGCGCCGCCATGGGCGCGGGCGCGCAAGCCGAGCTGCGCAAGCTGTTCGGACTGCTTGCCAGCATGCCGCTGCGCTGGGCGCTGACCGGCATCCGCCAGGACTGGAGCGCGGCCACGCCCACGCAGGTGCAGGCATTCCTGGCGCGCTGGCGCGCCAGCCGCCTGGCCACGCTCAATGCCGGCGCGGTGGTGCTGGTCAAGCTCATCAGCGTGAGCTACTACGTGTTGCCGGCCGCATGGGCGGGCAGCGGCTATCCCGGCCCGAACGCGGCCGTCTACAAGGCGCTGCACGCCTGATCCCCGACATGGCCATCGACAATCTCTACGACGCCGGCATCGCCGCCGGCTGGAAGGTACTGGACGCTGCCACCTTCACCACCACGCGCACGCTCGATGCCGACGTCGTCATCGTCGGCAGCGGCGCGGGCGGCGGCATCAGCGCCGAGGCGCTCAGCCGCGCGGGCCTGCGCGTGGTGCTGCTGGAAGAGGGGGCGCTGCGCACCTCGGACAGCTTCCGCGACATGGACGAGAACCGCGCCTATCGCGAGCTGTACCAGGAGGCCGCGGCCCGCACCACGGCCGACGGTGCCATCGCCATCCTGCAGGGCCGCTCCGTCGGCGGCAGCACCACGGTCAACTGGTCATCGAGCTTCCGCACGCCGCCGCAGACGCTGGCGCACTGGGCCACGCATCACGCCGTCTCCGGCCACAGCGAGACCGACATGGCGCCGTGGTTCAGGAAAGTGGAAGAGCGCCTGGGCATCGCGCCCTGGGCGATGGCACCCAATCCCAACAACGACGTGCTCAAGCGCGGCTGCGAGACGCTGGGCTGGGAATGGCACGTGATCCCGCGCAATGTGAAGGGCTGCTGGAACTCCGGCTATTGCGGGCTGGGCTGCCCGGTCAATGCCAAGCAGTCGATGCTGGTGTCGACCATCCCCGCGGCACTGGCCAGCGGTGCGACGCTGGTGCACCGCGTGCGCGTGCGCACGCTGGACCATGACGGCAAGCGCGTGCAGTCGGTCACCGGCGAGGCGCTGGGCGCCGATGGCTACACGCCCACCGGCGTCGGCGTGATCGTGCGGGCCAGGCACTTCATCGCCGCCGGCGGCGCCATCAACACGCCGGCGCTGCTGCTGCGCTCGCGCGTGCCGGACCCGCATGAGCGGCTGGGACTACGCACGTTTATCCATCCGGTGAATATCAGCATCGCAAAAATGCCGGAGCGCATTGATCCTTATTATGGCGCACCGCAGTCGATCGCTTCCGACCACTTCCAGTGGAAGGACGGTGCGACCGGGCAGATGGGCTACAAGCTGGAGGTGCCGCCGCTGTTCCCCGGCATCAGCGCGGGCGTGGTCAACGGCGTGGGCGAGGCACTGCGCCGCGACATGGCGCAACTGCCCCATACCAACGCCATGCTGGCACTGCTGCGCGACGGCTTCGTGCCAGAGAGCGCGGGCGGGCGCGTGCGGCTGGCGGCCGACGGCAGCCCGCTGCTGGACTATGAGATGAGCGACTACGCCTGGGACGGCGTGCGGCGCGCATGGCTGAGCATGGCGCAGGCGCAGTTTGCCGCCGGCGCGGAGCGGGTGCGGCCCGCCCACCTGGACGCCGCCGAGTACCGCAGCTGGCCCGAGGCGCGCGACGCCATCGCGCAGCTGCCGCTCAAGCCGTTCCGCACCGCGCTGTTCACCGCGCACCTGATGGGCGGCTGCGGCATGAGCGACGATGCGCGCGGCGGCGTGGTGGACAGCCATGGCAACCACCACCAGCTGGCCAACCTGTCGGTGTTCGACGGCTCGGTGTTCCCGACCAGCGTGGGGGCCAATCCCCAATTGTCGGTGTTCGCGCTGACGGCGCAGAATGCGCACGCGCTGGCACGGAGCCTCACGTCATGAGGTATTGGCCGCGCAAGCCTGCAATGTCCTGCATTGCAGGCATCCGGCATGCCTGCTTCATGCAGGTTGCCGGCGACATTGTTGTGCGATTCCCCACACCAGTGGCGCAATTAGAATGTCCACTCCAATTCAGGTCTTGTGAAACGCTCGAAGCGGTGGATAGGCTTCGTACAGCTGTTTCAAGCATCCGTATGCCGTCAGAGCAGGGAGCGGAACAGCGTAGCAAATTGCTAAGGGGTTTAAGGCAGCAACGAAGAGAGACGCCCCCATGAAGACCGGCAAAAGCTCGGCAGGAGACACCAAGGCCCGGATTCTCGACGCCACGGAAAAGTTGTTTACCGAGGTCGGCTATGAAGCCACCTCGCTCAGGCAGGTCACGTCGCGCGCCATCGTCAACCTGGCCGCCGTGAACTACCACTTCCGCAGCAAAGACATCATGATGCACGCCGTGCTGAGCCGGCGGCTGGATCCGCTCAACGCGCGGCGCCTGGCGCTGCTCGATGCGTGCGAAGCGCGCTGGCCCGGCAACAGCATCCGCTGCGAGCACGTGATGGGCGCGCTGTTCGTGCCCGCGCTGCAGATGGCACGCGACCCGTCGGTGGGCGGGCCGTCGTTCCTGCGGCTGCTCGGGCGCGTGTATTCGGATACCTCGCCCTTTATCCAGCAATACCTGCTGGAGCACTACGCCCCGGTGTACGGGCGCTTCTTCGACGCCTTCTCGCGCGCCATTCCGGCGCTGCCGCGGCATGAGCTCGGCTGGCGCCTGCAGTTTGCGCTCAAGGCGCTGGCCGGCGTGCTGGCCGGCGAAGAGCTCACCAACCTGCTGCCCGCGTTCACGCAGGGCCGGCAGATGAGCGATGCGCACGTGCTGGCCCAGCTCACCGCCATGGTGGAAGCCGTGCTGAACGTGGCGCAACCCAGTGCGGACGACTTCTCGGCCCTGCAGTCGGTGTTCGAGCTTGGCGAGCAGCAGCAGGCCAGGGAGCGCGCCAGCAGGCTGGCCGCGGCGCAGTCTGCCGATGAACTGAGTGCCAGTTGCGCCGCGATGGCGGCAACCATGGGCGATGCGGCCAGCCAGACCGCCGCCGCACTCGGCAAGGCCCGCATCAGCGCACGCACCGTGCGCAATGAGGGCACCAAACGCTCAGCCGTGACCAGCATGCCGGTCCGCGCGCGCGAGCAAACCGTGAGCTTCCCCAGCAACCCGCTGGATGACTGGATGCGAATGCGCACCAGGACATAGCGGCGCGCGCCGCACCCGGTTACCGCCGGGCCGGCGCCACCGCCCTCACGCAAAAACTGAACCGTCGATCCATCCAGCGAGGCCACGCACAGGCCCCGCGGACCCCGTGCGCCTTATCGGATTTCCCAAGGGCGCGGCGGTGGCCCCGTTCGCCCTGCGCTGCCCGCGCTCCGCCTCCTGGCGGACATCTTGAGGAGGAAGCTGCCATGTCGATCCAACCGCTTTACCTTGCCGCCGTCGCCGGTGCCGTCATCGGACTGCTGGCTGCGCCACTGGCCATGCCCCCCGTGGCCATGGCCCAGACGGCCACAACCACCGCCGCCGCGGGCACGGGCTATGACGGCCAGACATCCGCACAGCAAGCCGCACTGTTCTCGCGCCAGGTCGCCAGCGGCGAACTCGCGCGGCTGTCCGATGAGCAGGTGCTGGCCGTGTTCCACGCGCTGCAGCCGGATGCACTGCTGAAATGGGCGCGCGCCGAGATGAACCGCTATCCCGAGTACGAGTACTGGATGTCGCGCCAGGAACGGCTCAACAACCAGTGGCAGGACCAGCCCGCCAGGATGCAGATCCGCTACCGCCACCAGCCGCGCCAGCTCTATGCCAAGTGGCTGCCCGGCGGCGCGCAGTCGGGACAGGAAATCATCTACGACGAGACCCGCCGCAAGGACGAGATGTACGGCCACCTGGGCGGCGTGCTGGGCTTCACCTCGATGTGGATTGCGCTGGACGGCACGCTGGCGCGCTCGCAGTCCAACCACACCGTGCGCGACCTGGGCTTCCAGTTCGTGCTGTCGATGCTGGAGCGCGATGCCAGGTCGCTGCGGGCCGCCGGCCTGTCCGAGAAATACAGCAAGGCCGAGATCGTACAGGAGCAGGGCGTGCGCATGGTGGCGCTGACCTGGGACCTGCCGGCCGGCGCGCCGCAGTACTACGCCAAGAAGGTGCAGCTGATGCTGGACCTGAAGCATCCGTATATCCGCGTGGAAACCGCCTGGGATGCCGACGGCAACATGGTCGAGAAGATCGTGTTCGACAAGCTGGTGCGCAAGACCTTCGAGGCCTCGGCGTTCGATCCGGCCAATCCTGACTATCGCTTCTGAGATGCGGCAAAGCGGCGCGCACCGTGCGTTTGAATCGGTGGCCGCGCCGCTTTGCCGCGCAGTCCGTGCAACACCCGCAATCCACCGCCACGTGCGGCATGCACGCCAGGCGCGCCTGTTTGGAACGGCCGCTCTATTGACGCCAAAACACGCGAGCGGCGAGAGTCGCCGCACCCGGGAGGGATCCGGCCGCAGAGCCGGACACCAGATCCAGAACCAGGGGTCGCCAAGAAAAAATCAGGAGACAGGCAATGACCATGTCGATGCTTCGACGCAGCACTTTGGTTTTGACAGGGGTGAGCCTTGCCGCGGCGCTGGCCGGCTGCGGTGGCGGCGGCGGCGATGAAGAGGCGCCGCGCGCCGGCACGCAGGCACCGCAATGCGCTGACACGGGCACGTGCCCCGCGCAGGGGCCGGTCACCATCGGCGGCCCGCCGGGGTCGTTGTGCCCGGCGGCACTGGACTACAGCACCACCTTCACCGGCGGCTCCGGCGCGGGCGAACTGGTGAAGCTGCGCTTCGACACCGCGGCCCGCACCTACCAGCTGGAGATCATCGAGTCGCCGGTGCCCAAGCAACCCGGCAGCGTCAGCCCGACGCGCGCGGGCGTGACTTTCACCGGCACCTTCGCCAACCTGACCTCGCTGCCGACCGCCGAGCAGAACCGCTGCGCAGTCGCGCTGCAGACGGCCACCGCATCCGACGGCACCTCGCAGGCCAATATCGACAGCGCCAGGCCGCCGGTGATCTTCCTGGGCAATGGCGTTGCCGGCGGCGGCATCCCCGGTGCCACCATCTCCTATCCGGGCGTGCTCGGGCTGGGTGCGATCCCGGCCACCACGTTCCCGTTCTACCCGGTGCTGGCATTCGCACAGACCGAGACCGACTTCACCAGGGTGGCCGGCAGCTACAACCTGCTGGGCTACCACCAGGTGCCGTCCGGCGGCTCGCTGACTTCGTCGAGCCACTTCACGCCCGCGACCGCGCAGACCACCGAGACGCTGAACGCCGACGGCAGCTGCACGGCCCCGGCCGGCAGCTGCCTCAGCACCGGCAACAGCTGGAAGCTGCGCAGCGCCGATGGCGCCTTCGAAAGCAGCAATGCCGATGGCAGCCGCCGTTACCCGTCGTTCCAGAGTGCGGCCATCACCAGCAACAACGCCAGCCGCGCCAAGGGGCTGATGGTGGTGGGCAAGCTCAACGGCGCACTGGTGCCGCTGCTGGTGCGCACCGGCTACGCGCAGATCTCGCTGCTGCCACTGACGGTCAATGTCGACGACGAATCGGGCCTGGCACTGATGGCGCCGGCGAAGGCACTGGCCAGCGGCCAGCTTGACGGCGGCTATATCGGCTCGGGCAGCGACTTTGTCTACACCGCCTCGCTGGTCAAGGGCACGCGCGTGGAGCTGCTGGACCCGATGACGATGAACCAGACCGGTGCCTTCCAGCTCGACTTCACGCAGAACGCGCCGGGAATGATCGCCACCACCGACAACAGCGGCACCACCGGTGCGCTGATTGCCAGCGGGCGCGTGTTCAGCCACCTGTCCGGCACCGGCAGCGCCAGCCCGACCTTCCGCGTCGGCGTGCTGGCAGCACCCTGAGTCCACCAAGAACACACAAAACCGAGGAGACCACGCCATGCAACCCCTTCGACTGATCCTGCCGCGGGCCTCGCGCCCATCCACGGTGCCGGCGCGTGCGCTGGCCGTGGCCGCCACCGCCATGCTCGCCGCCTGCGGTGGCGGCGGCGGCGACGACGCGCCGTCCACGCCGGCCGCGGTGCAGACGCGGCTGTGCCCGGCAGCGCTCGACTACTCCACCACCTTTACCGGCGGCACCGGCTCCGGCGAGCTGGTGAAGGTGCAGATCGACACCACCAAAAAGACCTGGCAGGTGACCTTCGTGGACTCGTCGGTGCCGCGCCAGACCGGCACCGTGCAGCCCACGCGCAGCGATCCCACCAACGGGCAGAACGTGATGCGCGGCACGCTGAAGGCGGAGACGGGGTTGCCGACCGAGAAGCTCAACCAGTGCGCGTTCGAGCTGAGCGGCGCCAGCCTCGATCCGAACCGTCCGGCCAAGCTCTTCGTCGGCGAAGGCGTGGTGGGCGGCACCATCCCGGGCGCGCGCATCCAGTTCAACGGCGTGCTGGGCGCCGGCGCGGTGCCGGACACCACCTTCCCGTATTTCCAGTTCATCGGCTTCGCGCAGACCGAGACCGACCTGTCGAAGATTGCCGGGCAATACAACGGCACGGGCTTCCACGAGGTGCCGTCCAAGCAGTTCCAGCTGGTGGCGCAGGACTACCGCATGGCGCTGGCTGCCGATGGTTCCTTCACCGTCTGCGACAACGCCACCAACACGTGCGAGCGCAAGGGCAACAACTTCGTGCCGCAGGCGAGCGGCGCGCTGCTGTCGACCAACTACAAGGCCGAGAGCCAGCCGCCCACGCTGGGCGGCACGCTGGGCAAGGCCTACCTGATCGTGGGCAAGCTGCGCGGCCAGCTGGTGCCGGTCATGATCCGCGTGGGCTATGCCAATGACTCGCTCGCCAACGGCCCGCTTGGCGCCGACGACGAGATCGGCATCGGCATGATGGCGCCGGCCGTAGCGCTTACTGAAGGCACGGTCAACGGCGAATACGTCGGCGTGGACAGCAACTTCAACTACCGCGTGACGGCACTGGTCGGCGCCGCGGCCACCATGATGGATCCGTTCCGGCCGCATGATGCCTCGCTCGCCATCCCGTACCGGCTGGATTTCTCGCAGCAGGTGCCGGGCGTGGTCCGCACGTCGCGGCGCGATGCGCCTGCAGGCTCGGCGCCGACCGGCAAGCTGATGTTCACCGGCGGCGTGTTCGGCTTCCTGGAACAGCGCGACAGCGGCCCGTACTTCACCGTCGGCGCATTCGTGCAGTAAGCACGCTGCCAGGCCCGGGCCATTGCAGCCCGGGCCACTGCGCCACGATCCGACCATACAGAGACATCCACTGCCGGGGACACAAGATGAAAACCATACGCCTCACGCTCACACTGATGCTGGCCGCGCTGGCCAGCTTCGCCCTGCCTGCCCACGCCCAGAAGAAGGGCGACAACGTGGTATCCGCGGGCTGGTTCCATATCCAGACCCACGGCCAGAGCGCTCCGCTGACTACCACCTTGCTCGACGTGCCGATCAACTACCCGCTCGGGCTGCCGTCCAGCTTCACCGCACCGGGCAGCAGCATCTCGTCATCCAACGCCAATACGCTGGGGCTGACCTTCAGCCACTTCGTCTCCGACCATATCGCGATCACCGCGGTGGGCGGCATCCCGCCGGAGTTCAAGCTCTACGGCCACGGCGAACTGATCCCGCCCGGCCCGGCCGGAGCGCTCGGGCGCCAGAGCCTGGGCGATCCGTCGCTGAACCCCATCGTCACCAAGGCACGCCAGTGGAGCCCGGCGGCGATGGTGCAGTACCACTTCCTGGATCCGGGCACGCGCTTCCGCCCGTTCCTGGGGTTGGGGGTGTCGTACAACTTTTTTACCAACATCGAGGTCAATCCGGCGTTTGCGAGCTCGGTCAACAACAACCTCGGCGCGATCCTGGCGGCGGGGGCGGGCATCCCAGGTCCGACTTCGGTGAGTGCGGATGCGTCGTCGTCATGGGCGCCCGTGTTCAATATCGGCGGCACCTACAACTTCGACGAGCATTGGGGGCTGACGGCGGCGGTGACTTATATCCCGCTGAAGACGACGTCGACGATGACGATCAAGGCGGCCGACGGGACCGTGCTGTCGACCTCTAAGACCAAGCTGGAGCCGAATCCGCTGGTGTTCTTCCTGGCGGCTTCGTACAAGTTCTGACGCTGAAAGAAAAAAACGACGCGCCTGAGCGCGTCGTTTTTTATTGCTGCAACGGCAAGCGGCAACCTTTACTGCGTCACCGTCCCCGGTTGCGCAGGCGTCGCCTGCTGCGCCACCGGACTGTTCTCCTGCAAGCCACCGCCCAGCGACCGGTACAGGTCGATCGCGTTGTTCAGCCGCAGCTGCCGCGCCTGGATCAGCGCCTGCTCGGCGGTGAACAGCTGGCGCTGCGCATCGAGTTCGTCCAGGTAGCTGGCCACGCCGCTGCGGAACCGCAGGCGCGCCAGCTCGTAGCGCGCGGCTTCGGCGTTGCGCACCTCTTCCTGGCCGGAGACCTGGTCTTCCAGCGTGCCGCGTGCTACCAGCGCATCCGCCACTTCCGCGAAGGCCGTCTGGATGGTCTTCTCGTAGTTGGCGATCTGGATGTTCTTGCGCACGTTGGCCAGGTCCAGGTTGGACTTGTTGCGGCCATAGTCGAAGATCGGCAGCGTCAGTTGCGGCGCGAACGACCACGCCTTGGTGCCGGCATCGAACAGGTTCGAGAACGTCGGGCTGATGGTGCCAACGCTGGTGGTCAGCGTGATGCGCGGGAAGAACGCCGCGCGTGCCGCGCCGATATTCGCGTTGGCCGACAGCAACTGCTGTTCGGCCTGGCGGATGTCCGGGCGTTGCTCCAGCAGGTCCGACGGCAAGCCCGCGGGGATATCGCTGATGATGCGTTCGTCCGACAGCCGCATCGGCTCAGGCAGGTTCCCGATGCTGCCGATGGGCTTGCCCACCAGCACTTCAAGCGCGTTCTGCGCCTGCGCGCGCTGGCGTGCTAGCTGCGCGGCGGCGACACGCGCCTGAGCCACCAGCGACTCGTTGTCGCGCAGGTCCAGCGCGGATGTGGCGCCGACGTCGAAGCGCTGCTTGGCGAGCCCATAGGTGCTCTCGCGCGCCTTGAGCGTGTCCCGCGCAATTTCGTACTGCTCGGCGAAGGAACGCTCGGACAGATAGGCCTTGGCCACTTCCGACACCAGCGAGATATACGCCGAACGATGCGCCTCTTCGGTGGAGAAGTACTGCGCCAGCGCCGCGCTCGACAGGCTGCGCACGCGGCCGAAGAAGTCGAGCTCGTAGGACGAGATGCCCAGGTTGGCCTGGTAGACCTGCGTCACCCCGGGCTGGCCGAGCACGGTCGAGGTCCCGGCGGCGTTGGTGCTGGCACGGGTGTAAGCAGCGTTCGCGTTCACCGTGGGCAGCAGGTCGGCGCGCTGCACCTGGTACAGCGCGCGCGCTTCTTCGATGCGCAGCGCGGCGGTGCGCAGGTCGCGGTTGTTGTCCAGCGAGGTCGCGATCAGCGACTGCAGGCGCGGGTCGCGGAAGAACTCGCGCCAGCCGATGTCGACAGCGCGGCGGGTCTCGCCGCTCTTCGCCTCGGCGGTGGCGTAGCCCTCGGGCGCCACCGGGAAGCTGTCTGCCACCGGCGGGGCAGGGCGGTCATAGTGGGGCGCGAGCGTGCACCCCGTCAGAACGCCGGCCACCAGCAGCAGTGTGGTCAGAGTCTTGGTCATGTTCAGATTTCCTCTTTCGGCTCGTGCCACTTCTGGTCCAGCATGCGCTGGCGCGCACTGCCCTTGAAGCGCTTGCGCACCACCACGAAGAAGACCGGCACCAGGAAGATCGCCAGCACCGTGGCCGTGATCATCCCGCCCATCACGCCGGTACCGATGGCGCGCTGGCTGCCCGAGCCCGCGCCGGTGGCGATCGCCAGCGGCAGCACGCCCAGGATGAACGCCATCGACGTCATCAGGATCGGTCGGAAGCGCAGGTGCACTGCTTCCAGCGTGGCTTCGATCAGGCCCTTGCCCTGCGCCTGCAGGTCCTTGGCGAATTCCACGATCAGGATGGCGTTCTTCGCCGACAAGCCGATCGTGGCGATCAGGCCCACCTTGAAGTACACGTCGTTGGGCATGCCGCGCAGCGTCACGCCGAGCAGCGCGCCGAGCACGCCCAGCGGCACCACCAGCAGCACCGAGAACGGGATCGACCAGCTTTCATACAGCGCGGCCAGGCACAGGAACACGATGATCAACGACAGCGTGTACAGGATCGGTTCCTGCGAGCCGGCCAGGCGTTCTTCATAAGACTGGCCGGACCACTCGAAGCCGAAGCCCGGCGGCAGCTTGGCGAAGTTCTCTTCCATCACGCGCATGGCTTCACCGGTACTGCGGCCCGGCGCGGCCTGGCCCGCCAGCTTCACCGCCGGCATGCCGTTGTAGCGCTCCAGGCGCGGCGAGCCCATTACCCACTTGGAGGTCGCGAACGCGGCAAACGCCACCATGTCGCCGTTGCTGTTGCGCACGCGCAGCTTGGTCAGGTCGTCCGGCAGGCGGCGGTCCGAGCCTTCTGCCTGCACGATCACCTTGCGCACGCGGCCTTCATAGATGAAGTCGTTGACGTAGTTGGAGCCGAACGCAATCGACAGCGTCGAGTTGATGCTCGCCACCGTGACGCCGAGCGCCTTGGCCTTCTCGCGGTCGATGTCGATCTGCAGCTGCGGCGCATCTTCCTGGCCTTCCGGGCGCACGCCCATCAGCACCGGGCTCTGCGCGGCCATGCCGAGCATCATGTTGCGCGCTTCCATCAGTTTGGCGTGGCCCTGGCCGGTGCGGTCCTGCAGGCGGAAGTCAAAGCCCGAGGAGTTGCCCAGCTCGGAAATCGCCGGCGGGTTGAGCGGGAAGATGATCGCGTCCTTGATGAACGACAGCGCGCCGAAGGCACGGCCCACCAGCGCCTGCGCGGTCTCGCCGTCGCCGGTGCGCTCCTTCCAGTCCTTCAGGCGCACGAACGCGATACCGCCGTTCTGGCCGCGGCCGAAGAAGGAGAAGCCCGCCACCGTGATCATCTGGTCAACCACCTTGCTTTCCTTTTGCAGGTAGTAGTCCTCGATCTGCTTGAGCACGCCGATGGTACGGTCCTGGGTGGCGCCGTTGGGCAGCTGCACCACGGTGATCATGTAGCCCTGGTCCTCATCGGGCAGGAACGACGACGGCAGGCGCTTGAACAGCACCACCACGCCGACGATGATGACCGCGTAGATGATCAGGTAGCGGCCGGTGCGCTTGAGGATGCGCGCGACCACGCCCTGGTAGCTGGTCGACGCGCGCGCGAAGGTGCGGTTGAACCAGCCGAAGAAGCCCTTCTTCTCATGGTGATGGCCGGCTTCCACGGGCTTGAGCAGCGTCGCGCACAGCGCCGGGGTCAGCGTCAGCGCCAGCAGCGCCGAGAACGCCATCGAGGAGATCAGCGACAGCGAGAACTGGCGATAGATGTTGCCCACCGAGCCCGAGAAGAATGCCATCGGGATGAACACCGCGGTCAGCACCAGCGTGATGCCGACGATGGCACCGGTGATCTGGCCCATGGCCTTGCGCGTGGCTTCACGTGGCGAGAGTCCTTCCTCGCTCATGATCCGCTCGACGTTCTCGACCACCACGATGGCATCGTCCACCAGGATACCGATGGCCAGCACCATGCCGAACATGGTCAGCACGTTGATCGAGAAGCCGAACGCCAGCAGCGCGCCGAAGGTGCCCAGCAGCGCGATCGGCACCACCAGCGTCGGGATCAGCGTGGCGCGGAAGTTCTGCAGGAACAGGTACATCACCAGGAACACCAGCACCACGGCTTCGAGCAGGGTCTTGATCACTTCCTCGATCGAGATCTTGACGAAGGCCGAGGTGTCGTAAGGCACTGAGTACTGGTAGTCCGCCGGGAAGTTCTTGGACAGCTCTTCCATCTTGGCGCGCACCGCGGTGGCCGTGGCCAGCGCGTTGCCGGTCGGGGCCAGCTTGATGGCGATGGCCGCCGACGGCTTGCCGTTGGTGCGGGCCAGCGTCGAGTAGTCGGCACCGCCCAGCTCCACCCGGCCCACGTCCTTGATGCGCACCGAAGACCCGTCCGGGTTGGTGCGCAGCAGGATGTTGCCGAACTGCTCAGGCGTGGTCAGGCGGCTTTCGGTGGTGACGGTGGCGTTGAGCTCGGTGCCCTTGGGCGAGGGCGTGCCGCCCAGTTCGCCCACGGCGACCTGGATGTTCTGCTCGCCCACCGCGGCGGTGACGTCGGTCGGGGTCAGGTTGTAGCCGGTCAGCTTGGCCGGGTCCAGCCAGATCCGCATGGCGTACTCGGTGCCGAACAGGTCGGCCTGGCCCACGCCCGGCACCCGGCGGATCGAGTCGATCACCTGCGCCGAGACATAGTTGCCGAGCTGGATCGCGTCGGCCGTGCCGGACTTGGACGACACGGTCAGGAACATCATGTAGTTGTTCCCGGCCTTGTCCACGCGCACGCCCTGCTGGCGCACTTCAGCCGGCAGGCGCGCTTCCACGCGCTTGAGGCGGTTCTGCACTTCGACCGAGTTCAGGTCGACGTTCGAACCCGGCGCGAAGGCGATGGTGATGCTCGCCAGGCCGGACGACTCGCTGGTGGAGTTGTAGTAGAGCAGGTTAGGGGCGCCGTTGAGCTCCTGCTCGATCACCGAGGTGACGGAATCCTCCAGCGTCTTGGCCGACGCACCCGGGTAGGTGGCGGTGACCGAGATCGTCGGCGGGGCGATGTTCGGATATTGCGCGATCGGCAGCTGCAGGATCGACAATATGCCGCCCAGCACGATGATCAGCGCGAGCACCCACGCGAACACCGGCCGGTCGATAAAAAACTTGGCCATAAACTGGCTCCCTCTTGGTCTAGCGGTCTAGCCGTATTTGCCGTATTGGTGGTACGGCAGGGTTCAGCCTTGCTTGGCGTCAGACTTGGCTTGCTGCGGGCCCTCGGCCTTGGGGGCCGAGGCCGGCGCCGCCGGGGCGGAGGCCGTCGCCGCGGCCGGTGCCGAGGCCCCGGCCGGCTTGAACGGTACCGCCCTGGCCGGCGCACCGACCTTGACCTTCTGCAGGCCTTCGACGATCACCTTCTCGCCGCCCTTCAGGCCTTCGGTCACGACCCAGCGGTCGCCAATGGCCTGCGGCGCCTTGACCGGCACCGCCGCGACATTGCCGTCCGTGCCCACCACCATCACGCTGGCACCCTGCGCGCCGCGGATCAGCGCCCGCTGCGGCACGGTCAGTGCGTTCTCGTCCACGCCCTGCTCGATCTTCACGCGCACGAAGGTGCCCGAGAGCAGCTCGCGCTTCGGGTTCGGGAACTGCGCGCGCAGCGTGATCGCGCCGGTGGTCGGGTCGACCGTCATGTCCGAGAACAGCAGCTTGCCGGTGTGCTCGTACTCGCGGCCGTCTTCCACGAACAGGCGCACGTTGGCGCCGCCGTTGACGCCCTTGACCACGCCGGACTCGATGGCGCGGCGCAGGCGCGTGACTTCCGAAGCCGGCTGGGTGAAGGTGACCCACATCGGGTCGACCTGCTCCACCAGCGCCAGCTTGGTCGCCTCGCCCTTGCCCACCAGCGCGCCCTCGGTCACCAGCGCACGGCCGGCGCGGCCGCTGATCGGCGCGGTCACGGTGGTGTAGCCCAGGTTGATCTGGGCGGTGCGCACCGCCGCCTTGGCCGAGGCCACGTCGGCGTTGGCCTGGCCGGCGGAGGCCACGGCGTCGTCGTACTCCTGCTTGCTGACCGCGTTGACGGCCACCAGGGGCTTGTAGCGATCGGCCTTCAGGCGCGCCGACACGGCGTTGGCCTCGGCGCGCTGCAGCGCGGCCTGGGCCGAAGCCAGCGTGGCCTGGTAGGGTGCCGGGTCGATGCGGAACATCACCTGGCCGGCCTTCACTTCGCCGCCTTCGGTGTAGTTGCGCGACAGCACGATGCCTTCGACGCGAGCACGCACTTCGGCCGTGCGTATGCCTTCCAGGCGGCCCGGCAGTTCATTGACGACGGCGACCGGCGACGGCGTCACGGTCACCACACCCACTTCCGGCGGCGGCGGGGCGCCGCCTTCGGCCTTCTTGTCGCCGCAGGCAACAAGCGCCACGGCAGACAGTGCCGCTAGTGCATAGGCAGCAACGCAACGGATACGTTGGGACTTCCTCATCGATAACCCCATGATGGCAATTTGAGATCTGCCGCATCGTCCCGACCTGTCATCCGACAAACGGATACGACACAGCCCGCCGCACGGTTTGCGGCGGACAAAAGCGTGATGCTAGCCACAAATCGCGGCGTCGCAGTGTCAAATGCGACGAACGGCGGCTTTTATGTAACGACTGGATTCATGACCGGCTGGCCTGCGGCAGGGATTGCCAACTGTGCTGGGTATGTCACAGAAGGCGGCTGGCCGAATGCCGGACAAGCGCGTATTATATATACATTCAAGCATGTATGTTAAGTTGATGTTGCAGAAGGGACTTTCGGCGCACAACCTGCGCCGCAGGGCCGCGGCAATACGGATCCCGCCCCCGGTCAAACCCAACCGGCCGGTCCAAATTGCTCCCCACCCGTTCGGAATCACGGCGCAAATCGCCGGCTCGGGTTAGGATGCGCGCCGTCGTATCGGCTCGCAGGCTGCAAGCACATTGGCATGTGACGACAACGACCCGCCGGCGCATGCGCCGGCCGTGCGGCTGCCACAGCGGGGCCGCACCCAGGGAGAACCAACAAGGCTGGCCATGACGGATCCATTGCGTCATGCCGCCGGCACCAGAGACAAAAATGGTCAGACGTACCAAGGAAGAGGCGCTTGAAACGCGCCACCGGATTCTCGACGCGGCCGAAGCCGTGTTCCACGCCCGCGGCGTGGCACGCCCGTCGCTGGCGGACATCGCCGAGGCGGCGGGTGTCACGCGCGGCGCGATCTACTGGCACTTCAAGAACAAGAGCGATGTGTTCGCCGCCATGTGCGACCGCGTCAACCTGCCCGTGGAAGCGCTGTGCGACCCCGAGCGGCTCGCGCGCCAGGAAGACCCGCTGGGCGGCATCCGCGACATCTGCGCCTATGTGATGCGCCAGACCGTGGTCAACCCGCGCTGGCGCCGGGTGTTCGAGATTATCTTCCACAAGTGCGAGATGGTGCAGGACAACGGCGCCATCTTCGAGCGCCAGCGCCAGTCGCACCAGGAAGGCCTGGTCAAGATGCGCGAGCACCTGCGCCTGGCCCTGGAGCGCGGCCAGCTGCCCGCCGACCTGGACCTGGACCTGGCCGTCAATGCCTTCCATGCCGCCATCGGCGGGGTGCTGGCGCACTGGCTGTTCTCGCCCCAGGACTTCGACCTCGACGCCAACGCCGAGCGCATGTCCGACGCCTTCATCGATACCCTGAAGTTCTCGCCGGCGCTGCGCCACGGCTACGTGCCGCGCCCGATGGCGGCGCTGGACCGGGAACTGTCCACGCTGTGCCAGCAGGCCTGCCCCAACGCCCAACCGGGCGGGCTCGATACCGGCGACCTGGTCCCCTGAGCGGCGCGCTTATCCGCGCTTATCCGCGCATGGCCTCGCGCCAGCGCGCCAGGAATGCGCGCTTGCGCATCGCGTCCTGCGCGGCCAGCAGGCCCGGGCCGACGCTGATCGGCTTGAGCGCGTAGCCCAGCCGCTCCGACAATGCCGCCGCGGTGTGCACGCTGTCGGTATCGGTGCGGATGGTGTAGAGCTGCGAGGTGGACTTGGCCAGCAGCGCCTGGCCCTCGCGCGAGAGCAGGTAGTCCAGCCACAGCCGCGCCGCATTGGGCCGCGGCGCGCGCCGGGCAATAAAGGCTACTCGCGACATCACCAGCGTGTAGTCGCGCGGGGCGATCACGTCGATGGCCGCGCCACGCTCCATCAGCGACAGCGCGTACGAACCCAGCAGGTTGTAGCCCATCACCAGCTCGCCGCTGGCGATGCGCTCGATCATCTCGGCGGTGGACGCCGACAGCTGCACCCCGGCGCGCCCCAGCGCCTGCGCCAGGTACCAGAACTCACTGCCCATGCGCGCGTCCTGCTGCGCCAGCAGGTAGCCCACGCCCGAGCGCTCCACGTCATACGTCACCACCTTGCCATGCCAGCGCGGCGCGTGCTCCTGCAGCAGCCGCGCCAGCCCGCTGCGGCTGCGCGGCGGGCGCATGCCGGCCAGGTGGTGGCGGTTGTAGACGATCACCGCGGGCTCGAAGGTGGTGCCCCAGGCCTCGTCGCGCCACACCGCCCAGCCGGGCAGGCCGGCGCGCTCGGGCGAGGCGTAGCGCTGCGCATGGCCGTCGTTGACCAGCTTGATCTGCAGGTCCATCGCCGTGCTCCACAGCACGTCGGCGAAGGCCGCATCGGGCGCGGGCCGCTTGCCGCCCAGCGCCGCGGTCTCAGCCAGGAAGCGCTGGTTCAGCTCGATCGTGTTGAGATCCTGGTAGTGCACGCGGATGCCCGGGTAGCGCGCCTCGAACGCGGCGATCAGCGGCTGCGCCACTTTCAGGTCGGTCGATGCATAGACCGTGACCACGCCTTCGCGCATGGCGCCGGCGATGGTGGCGTCATACCCGGACGGATACCCCGGCGGCGGCGCCGGGGGCCTAGACTGGGCATGAAGGGGCCACGCGGCCGGCAAGGTGGCGCCGGCCAGCAGCGATGCGCCCAGCAAGCGGCGGCGCTGCCCCGAGGCAGGCGGCTCGCAAGCGCACGGCAGGGACGGCGGGGGTGGACGCGTGGGCACGGTGGTCGGAAACGGAAGAACTGCCTGTGGAAGGGAGCGGGCGCACGGACAACACGCGCCGGGACCAGCGGGGCGGGGTTATTATAGGCGCCCGCGGCGGGCGCGCTCCATCGGTGCAGCCCCCTGTTCTCCGGACGGTTTCCGCCGCCGCAACCGAAACATGGACCAAACCGGCAGAGGAGGAGACCGGCATGCGCATCCTGCTGGTGGAGGATGAAATCGAACTGGCACGCTGGGTCGCCCGCGCGCTGGAGCAGGGCGGCTTTGTGATCGAGCATGTCGCCGACGGGCTGCAGGCCGAGGCCCGCCTGCAGGCCGAGGAATACGACGCGGTGCTGCTCGACCTGCGCCTGCCCGGCAAGGACGGGCTGGCCGTGCTCAAGTCCATGCGCGCGCGCGACGACCGCACGCCGGTGCTGATCCTGACCGCGCAGGACACGCTGGACGAACGCGTGCGCGGCCTGAACCTGGGCGCCGACGACTACCTGCCCAAGCCCTTTGCCATTGCCGAGCTGGAAGCGCGGCTGCTGGCGCTGATCCGCCGCAGCCGCGGGCGCGCGCATCCGCGCCTGCAGTGCGGCACGCTGGTGTTCGACGGCGAGACCCGCAGCTTCACGCTGGACGGCGCCCCGCTGGCGCTGACCCCGCGCGAATCGACCCTGCTGGGCGCGCTGCTGGCACGCAGCGGCCAGCCGCTGACCAAGGCGCAGCTGCTCGACAAGGTGTTCTCGCTCGACGCCGATGTCTCGCCCGACGCGATCGAGGTGCTGGTCTACCGGCTGCGCAAGAAGCTGGCCGGGCACGGCGTCACCATCGTCACCCTGCGCGGCTTCGGCTACCTGCTGGAGCCCGAGGCCGGACGCTGAAGATGGCGCGGCGCCATCGCGTCCCGTCCTGGCGCCGCGGCAGCCTGCGCCGGCAACTGCTGTTGCTGCTGGTGCCGGCGCTGGCGGCGATGATGGCGATCGACACCTGGCTCACCTACGGCACCCTGCGCGACGCCGCCAACACGGCTTATGACCGCTCGCTCTATGGCTCGATCCGCGCCATCGACAGTGCCATCGGCATGGCTGGCGACAACGTCCAGCTGACCCTGCCCGATGCCGCCATGGAGATGTTCGAGACGGCGGCGCAGACCCATGTGTTCTACCGCGTGTCGACCGAGCGCGCCGGCCAGGTCGAGACCGTCACCGGCTACGACGACCTGCCGCTTCCTGCCGGCACCCTCGTCAACAACCAGCCGCGCTTCTACGACGCCGAATACCTGGGCGAGTCCGTGCGCATCGCCGCGATGGCGCGGCCGGTATACCGCCCGGACGCGCGCATGCGCGTGATCATCCAGGTGGCCGAGACCGCCGAGCCGCGCACCACGCTGATCGGCACGGTCTGGCGCAGCGCGCTGGCGCGCGACCTGCTGCTGATCCTGCTGAGCGCCGGCATCCTGGTGGGCGGCGTCACCTACGTGCTGCGCCCGCTGGCGCGCGTGCGCGACGACGTGGAAGCGCGCTCGCCGGATGACCTGACACCGCTAACGTTCGAGCGCGTGCCCGCCGAGGTGCGCCCGCTGGTCGACGCGGTCAACCTGCACGTGTCGCGCTCCGCGGCAATGGCGCAGTCGCAGGCCCAGTTCATCGCCGACGCCGCGCACCAGCTGCGCACGCCGCTGGCCATCCTGAAGACCCAGGCCGAATACGCCCAGCGCCAGCTGCGCGCCCCTGACCCCGAGACCGCGCGCCAGGCCGCCGGCGAAGCCGTGGGCGGCATCGTCACCCAGCTGGAACAGGCCGCGCGCCTGACCAACCAGCTGCTGGCGCTGGCGCGGGTACGCCAGCACCACGGCGAAGCCGCCCAGGAAGCCGATGGCATCGACATCATCGACGCCGTCACCGTGGCCGAGCAGGTGGCGCTGGACTACCTGCCGCTGGCGCGCGGCAAGCAGCAGGACTTCGGCTGGGAGCCGGTGCCGGGGCTGAAGCTGCCGGTGCGCGCCGACCCCGCGCTGCTGCGCGAGGCGCTGGCCAACCTGGTCCACAACGCGATCCAGTACTCGCCACGCGGCAGCCGCATCACGCTGTCGGCCACGCGCGCCGACCAGACCGCCTGCCTGGTGGTGGAAGACGATGGGCCGGGCATTCCGGCCGAAGAGCGCGAAAAGGTCTTCGCGCGCTTCTACCGGCGCGTTGGCAATGCGGAGCCGGGCTCCGGGCTGGGGCTGGCCATCTCGCGCGAGATGGCGGCGCGGTTTGGCGGCACGGTGGAGCTTGGCGACGGCTTGCAGGGCACCGGCGTGCGCGCGGTGCTGAAGCTGCCCATCGGCGAATAACCCCTAACCATATAACTCCTCCGCCACCGTCGGATGCAGCTGCACCGTGGTCTGCAGGTGCGATTCGCGCACGCCCAGCCGCAATGCCACCGCCAGCGTCTGCACGATCTCGGGCGCGGCGTCGTCCATCAGGTGCGCACCGAGCACGCGCCCGCTGCGCGCGTTCAGCACCAGCTTGAACATCGACTGGTGGGAGTTGCCGGCAAAGCGGTTTTCCAGCGAGACAAAGCGCTTGACCACGGTGCGGATGCGCTCGGGCCTGCCGGCGGCTGCGATCGCCTGGGCCTCGGTCAGGCCCACGGCGCCGATGGCGGGCTCGCAGAACACCGCAGTGGGCACGAAGTCGAAATCGGCGCGTTCGCCGCGCCGGCCGTACAGGCGGTCGGCCAGCCAGCGGCCCTGCGCGGTGGCCACCGGGGTCAGGTGCAGGCCGTCGATGGCGTCGCCGAGCGCGTAGATGCCGCGCACGTTGCTGCGGAACTGGCGGTCCACGCGGATGCCGCCCTTGTCGCCAAAGTCCACGCCAAGCGCCTCCAGCCCGAAGCCCTGCACGTTGGAAATGCGCCCGATCGCCGCCAGCGCGGCCTGCGCGCGCACAGCCTCGGTCTGGCCGGGGCGGTCGGTGGGGCGGTAGCACACTTCAACCGCGCCGTTGGCCTGGCTCAGCAGGTGCACCCTGGCGTTCAGGTGCAGGCGCACGCCGCGCGCGGTCAGTGCCTCGGCCAGCGACCGGGAGATGTCGTGGTCGAAGTGGGGCAGCAGCCGGTCGCCGGCAACGATCAGGTCTACCTTGACGCCGTAGCGCGACAGGATCGAGGCCTGCTCCACGCCGATGTAGCCGCCGCCGATGACCGCGATCGAACCCGGCACGGTCTGCCAGGTGAAGACATCGTCTGAACTGGCGGCCAGTTCGCCGCCCGGGACTTCGAGCGCGCGCGGGCGCGCGCCGGTGGCGATCAGGATGCGGCGCGCGTGAATGGTCTCGTCGCCGACGCGCACTTCGTCCTTGCCGGTAACCAGTGCATCGCCGCGCAGGATTTCCACGCCGGATTCGTGCAGGCGCTGGGTGTAGCCCGCGTTCAGCCGCGCAACCTCGGCATTGACGCGCACGATGGCGTCGCGCCAGTCCTCACGCCCACCGGTATGCGACAGGCAGCCCGACAGGATGGCCGACCAGCCGGCGCCGTAGGACAGCATCTTCTTGGGCACGCAGCCGCGGTTGACGCAGGTGCCGCCGATGGCATCGCGCTCGACCAGGATCACGCGTGCGCCGTGCGCGGCGGCACGCCGCGCGCAGGCCACGCCGCCCGAGCCGCCGCCGATCACCACCAGGTCTGCCTTGCGCACCTTGTCATTGCGCCGCGTGCGGCCGTCGCGCACGCGCGGCACCTGCTCCACCGGCGGCGCCGCGCTGACCTCGCGGGCGCGCCGCGGTTCCCTGGCCCCGGCGGGGGTTGTCTGGCGCTTAGTCATCCATGCCTCCTGTCGCGGCACACGGGCCGCATCGACAACAATCAGGCCAGCGCCAGCAAACAAGAAACTAGGCAGCGGGCCGCAGTTCGGTATTCAGGATCGACGGCCACTCGCGCAGGAAAGTTTCCCCGTCGCGGCGGCCCAGTTCGTAGGCGTGAGTCATGGCATCGGGCCGGGTGTAGTCCCAGCTCGAGATCGGCACGCGCTGCGAGGGCTGCAGGTACAGGCGGCGCTGGCCGCCTTGCTCAAGCACGAAACGGCGCGGGCGCGGATACAGCCTTGTCACCAGCACCAGCACATTGCCCGGGGTGGCATCGAGCGCGTCCACGGGCACGTTGTCGACCAGCCCGCCGTCCAGCACCGGGCGGCCGCCGCGGCGCAGCACCGGCGTAAACGGCGGCGTGGAGGCCGACTGCAGCAGCAGGTCGGCCAGCTGCTCGGGCGAATCGCAGTCCTGCGCGCGCACGAACTCCGGCCGGAAGCCCAGCTTGCGCCCCAGCCGCGGGTGCAGCGTCTTGAGCACATGCTTGTCGATGTTGTACGCCAGCAGCCCCGCTGCCACCGCCAGGCGCGGGCCGCTCCAGCGCGGGATATGGGCCACGCCGATGCGGATCTCCGGCGCCTGCTGCAGGTGCGAGAGGCGCCCGTCGGCGAAGATCGTCAGCAGCGCGGTGCGGTAGATGCCGTAATGCGGGAACACGCGCTCATTGCGCAGCAGGTTGCCCCAGTAGGCATTGCGGCGGTTGTTGGACAGGACCTCGCGGTAGTAGTCCATGGTCTGGTGCGAGTCGTGCGCATAGACCATGCACGCCGTCGCCGCGCCGGCCGAGATCGCGGCGATCACGCGCGGGTGCAACTGCAGTTCCGGCGCGACCGTGTCCCACCAGCCCGCCTGCCACCAGCAGCGGTTGCCACCGCCGGCAAAGACGACCTGGTCGAAGGGATGGGCGTGGCCGGAAGTCATGGGCGCTGGCGTTGCGAGCGGATCAGAGCAGGGCGTAGGTGGTGGTGGCCTGCACCGCCAGCTTGCCGTCGGTGCCGGTCAGCTCGATCTCGCCGAACACCACGGTCTTGCCCAGGCGCAGCACGTTGGCGCGCACCAGCACGTCGCCGTCGATCACCGGGCGCATGAAATTGGTGGTGAGCGTGACCGTGGTCATCGGGCGGAAGGCGCCCAGCGCGCTGGCCACGGCGACGATCATGGCGGTATCGGCGGCGGACATCAGCACCTGGCCGCAGACCACGCCGCCCGCATGGCGGAACGATTCGCTGAACGGCAGGCGCAGCGTGACGCCCTGGGCATCGACGGCTTCGGCACGCAGGCCGAGCTGGCGCACCCATGGCGCCAGCACGCGCTCCAGCGTGGCGTCGATATCGGTGAGGCTGAATTGCGGTGCGGCTTCGGACATGGCGCTCCTGGTTCTGGCTGGCCGCACCGTAGCCGTCCTGTAACGGACCGCTACTCTGTCTCCTCCGGCGCGACGCGATGTTTGAGGCAATGATACAGGGGGCCGGTGGCCAGCACCACGAAGGCCATCCGGATCACGTGGAACGCGGTCACCAGCGGCACCCCCACCTCCAGCACCTTGGCCGTGATGCACATCTCGGCGATGCCGCCCGGCGTGGTGCCCAGGATCACCGTGGCCGGGTGCGCGCCCGACTGCGCCGACAGCCCCCAGCCCACCAGCGCCGATACCACCAGCGCCAGCACGGTGTAGAGCGCCACGCCCGACAGGAAGCGCGGCGCGGTATGCAGGAACTCGCGCGAGAAGCGCACCCCCAGCGAGACCCCGATCAGCAGCTGGCCGGCACGGCTCATCCAGGTGGGGATGGCCGACAGCTCGATCCCGGACGCGGTCAGCACCGCCGCGGCCAGCAGCGTGCCGATCACGAACGGGTTGGGCATGTTCAGCCGCTTCACCAGCAGCGCCACGCCCAGCGTGATCGCGACCAGCGCCAGCAGCCCCGGGGCGCTGACCACGCGCGGGCCGGGGATATAGGGGTCGAGCCCGTGGATGCCGCCGTACTGGAAGATGGCCGGCACGGTCACCACCACCATCAGCACCCGCAGTGAATGCGCGGCCGCCACCTGGTCGATGCGCGCGCCGTTGCGCTCGGCCAGGTTGGCCATCTCCGAGGCGCCGCCGATGGCGGTGGAGAAGAACGCGGTCTTGAAGGCCACGCCGGTGGTCCGCCGCAGCAGGATGGCACCGCCCGCGCCCAGCACCAGCGCGAACAGCGAGCCGGCAATGATGTAGGGCAGGTATTCCACCAACCGCGCCACCACGTCCGGCGTGAAGTAGAGCCCGAGCGACGCGCCAATCACCCACTGGCCCGCGTTGCGGGCCTGCGACGGCGCCCGCAGGTCGGCCCCGGCCATGCGCGCGGCGGCCACGGCCAGCAGCGGGCCGATCATCCACGGCAGCGGGGTATGCAGCGCGGTGCAGAGCAGGGCGGCGGCCAGCCCGAGCGCCAGCGTGGGCAGCGCGGACAGCCAGGGGTTGGAGAAGAGACGCATGGTTCAGCGGCCTGGCACGGAAGCGCCGGCGCCTTGTTGTTTTGGAAAACGAGAGACGAAAGACAAGAGGCCCGCACACCATTGGCGTGCGGGCCTCGCAAAGCTTACCGCAAGATCGCGCGCATCAGGCCGCGTTGTCGGCCTGCGCGTGCGCCGAGGTGCGGGTCGCGTGCCAGCGCAACAGGCGCGGGATCACCACCACCGCCACGGTCAGCGCCAGGATGGTGGCCGAGATCGGCTGGCGCAGGAACAGGGTCCAGTCGCCCTGGCCGATCGACAGCGCATTGCGCAGCTGCTTCTCGGCCATCGGCCCCAGGATCATGCCCACGATCACCGGCGCGGTGGGGAAGTCGAAGCGGCGCATCACCATGCCGAGCAGGCCGACCACGAACAGCAGCAGCAGGTCGAACCACGACTGGCGGATGCCGTAGGCGCCCAGCCCGGCGAAGATCAGGATGCCGCCGTACAGCAGCGGCGTGGGCACCCGCAGCATGCGCACCCACAGCCCGATCGCCGGCAGGTTCAGCACCAGCAGCATGACGTTGCCGATATACAGCGACGCCAGCAGGCCCCACACCAGGTCGCCCGAGGTCTGGAACAGCATCGGGCCCGGCTGCAGGTTGTAGTTCTGGAACGCGGCCAGCAGGATCGCGGTGGTGTTGGAGGTGGGGATGCCCAGCGTCAGCAGCGGGGCCAGCGTCGCGGTCACTGCGGCGTTGTTGGCCGCTTCGGGGCCGGCCACGCCTTCGATCGCGCCGACCTTGCCGAAGTCTTCCTTGTGGTCGGACAGCTTCTTCTCGGTGGCATACGACAGGAAGGTCGGGATCTCGGCGCCGCCGGCGGGGATCAGCCCGAACGGGAAGCCGATGAAGGTGCCGCGGATCCACGCCGGGATCGAGCGCTTCCAGTCCGACTTGTTCATGTGGACCGAGCTGAGCTTGTTGAAGGTGCCCGCCGGCTGCGGGAAGAACGCGTTGAACAGCGCCTCGCCCACCGCGAACAGGCCCACCGCCACCACCACGATGTCGATGCCGTCGTACAGCTCCTGCACGTTCATCGAATAGCGGGTCTGGCCCGACAGCGAATCCATGCCGATCAGGCCGATGCCCAGGCCCAGGAACAGTGCGGTCATGCCGCGCAGCAGCGACGAGCCCAGCACGGCCGAGACCGTGGTGAAGGCCAGCAGCATGATCATGAAGTACTCGCCCGGGCCGAACTGCAGCGCCACGTCCGCCGCCACCGGCGCGAACATCGACAGCATCACCGTGGCAATGGTGCCCGCCACGAACGAGCCGATCGCCGCGGTGGCCAGCGCCGGGCCGGCGCGCCCGTTCTTGGCCATCAGGTTGCCTTCCATGGCTGTGACCATGGTGGAAGACTCGCCCGGCGTGTTCATCAGGATCGAGGTGGTCGAGCCGCCGTACATCGCGCCGTAGTAGATGCCGGCGAACATGATCAGCGCGGCGGTCGGTTCCACCTTGGCGGTCAGCGGCAGCAGCATCGCCACCGTCAGCGCGGGGCCGATGCCCGGCAGCACGCCGATGGCGGTGCCAAGGAAGCAGCCCACCAGGGCCCACATCAGGTTGATCGGCGTGATGGCCACGGCAAAGCCGTGCATCAGCTGGTTCAGGGTATCCATTCGAAGACTCCTTGCTGGACGGGCGGGCGGGCTCAGAAGCCGGCGATGGGCAGCAGCGGCAGGTTGATGCCGAGCAGGAACTCAAACAGCGCCCACATCGGCACCGTGATGCACAGGCCCATCAGCGCGTCGCGCACGATGCGGCGGCTGCCGTAGCCACGCGCCACGCACACCATCAGCAGCGTGGAAGCGATCACGAAGCCAAGCGTGCCGATCAGCGCCATGTTCAACACCAGGCCCGCGGCCACCCACAGGAAGCCGCCGAAGTTATGCGGCGCGTTGGGCAGCTCGGCATCTTCTTCCGGCATGTTGCGGAAACCGCCGCGCACGCCCTGCCAGGTCAGCAGCGCGCCGCACACGGCCAGGCCGACGGCCACCAGCGTGGGCACGAAGCGCGGCGACAGGCCGGCGTAGCCCTCGTCGCCGGAAATGCCGGACAGCCCGAGGAAGAAAAACAGCGAGAGCGCCAGCACGGCAATGCCGATGGCGAGGTGCGAGGGTTTCATGGAGACTCCTTGGCCTTTGTCGCCAGCATGGGTGCTGGCGTCCGCGACGCTGGCAGGTGCTGCCTGCGCGGCGGCAGGGCCCGGCGACATATGATTATTTGTCTGGTATCGCAGGTGGACACCGGGCCCTGCGCCGTTTTCCTGCCGCCGGGTTCACCGGCGGGATTGGCAGGCACGACAGGTAAAGCAGGTTGATGCGGTACTGCCGGTTTGGGTGCTGCCGGCAGTTCTTACTTGGCCACGCCCAGTTCACGCAGCGAGCCGCCCAGGCGGGCCGATTCGCTGTCGACGAACTTGCCGAACTCGTCGCCGGTCAGCAGGAACGGGGTCCAGTCATTCTTCTGCAGCGTGTCCTTCCAGGCCTGGCTCTCGGTGGCCTTGACCACGGCGTCGATCATGGCCTTGCGCTGCTCGGCGCTGATGCCGGGCGCGCCGTACACGCCGCGCCAGTTATAGATCTCGACGTTCACGCCTTGCTCCTTGAGCGTCGGGATATCGGCGGTGCGGTCCTTGGAGGTCACCGCCAGCGCGCGCATCTTGCCGCTCTTGATGAAGGGCAGGAATTCCGACACGCCGGCGATGCCCACCGTCACGTGGCCGCCCATGATCGAGGCCGAGGCTTCGCCGCCGCCCTGGAACGGCACGTAGTTGATCTTCTTGGGATCGACGCCCGATTCCTTGGCGATCAGGCCGGCCAGGATGTGGTCGATCGAACCCTTGGAGCCGCCGCCCCAGCTGACGCTGCCCGGGTTGGCCTTGAGCTGCGTGGTCAGGTCCTTGACCGACTTGATCGGCGAGCTGGCCGGCACGGTGATGACCATGGTGTCGGCGAACAGGCGCGCGATCGGGGTGGCGTTCTTCAGCGTGACCGGCGGCTTGTTGGTCTCGATCGCGCCCACCATCACCGCGCCCACCACCATCAGCGCATTGGGGTTGCCCTTGTCGGTATTGACGAACTGGGTCAGCGCGATGGTGCCGCCGGCGCCGCCCTTGTTGTCGTATGAAGCGGTCTTGGCCTGGCCCGCGGCAATCATCGCGGCGCCCAGCGAGCGGCCGGTCTGGTCAAAGCCGCCGCCGGGGTTGGCGCCGATCATGACCTTGACGCTATCGAGCGCAAAGGCCGGCGCGGCGGCGAAGGTGGCGGCAACGGCGGCCGATGCCATCACGGCATGGGCCAGGCGGGAATAGGTACGGCGCATAGTGGTCTCCTGGTGTTACCGGGGATGCGCCATGCCAGCCTGCTGGCAGCCGCGATCCGACCCGGGCGTTCCGGCTGCCACTGCGTTGCGGGGGACGGGAAGACAGCCTGGCGGACTGCGCGAAAGGCGCAGTGCCGGTGCTTGTCTCCTGTCCGGCGCGGCGGGGCGTGGCCGGGACTGTTCTTGGACTTTTGGTGAACGTCAGACCGGAATTACCGGTCATGGGGCGGATTCTAGGCGGGGGAAACTGTCAAAAGGCTGTCAATCGGGGGCAGAAAGGGTCGGGGTTTACGTGGATGGCGGATTGCAGCGCGGGCGCAGGCCCCTCAACCCGCCGGCTTCGCCTGCAGGCACGGGTCCTTGCGCGCCACCGCCGGCACCACCACGGCCATGTCGAACTCGCCGTCGGCAGGCGGGTTTTCCACATACCCCACGCTGACCACCTGCCCCACGCCCGCCCCCAGCCAGCGCGGCACGCCGATGTCGCGCCGCACGTGGCCGTTGCCGGCGATCAGCACCGCGCCGCGCTGCGCGTAGGGGCGCAGCGTCTGCGCCATCACCGCATCGCGCGCGGACTGCGCCGCCAGCATCCCGGGCAGCATGGCCTTGGGGAAATTGCCGCAGTGGCCCCGGTCCAGCACCGCCGTCTGCGCGGCCACGAGGTCGCCGGGGAGCGCACCGGACAGACCCAGCTGCTGGCGCTCGCCGGCCGGGAACAGGCTGTCCAGTCCGCCGCGCACGATCTTGCCGGCGTCGGCGCGCGACAGGTTGGCCGCCACCAGCGGCAGTTCGTACCGCAGCGCCAGCGCCACCACCGGCCGGTACAGCGGCCATTGCCAGGCACCGCCGCCGGCCTGGGCGATCAGGTAGTCGGCATCGCGCGGGCGCTCGCGGCGGGCGCGCTCGATATCGGGCTGGCGCTCGCGGTCGAACTGTTCCATGGCGATGGCCGGGCGCCAGCCTTGCTCGACGGCACGCGTCAGCGCGGCCAGGCGCTGCTGCTGCGCGGCAGCGTTGTCGTGGACCTCGCCCAGCAGCACGTAGGACTTGCCGGCGAAGGCGGCGCTGACCGCCTCGGGTGCCGGGCCGGTGGCGGCACAGCCGGTCGCCAGCACTGCGACAGCGGCGGCCAGCATGCCGGCAATGCGCAAACGGAATGACATCACGCAGTTCCTTTCCCTATCTCGTTGTAGTGGCGGGGTTGGCGGCCTGCGCTCCCGCTTGTTGCCCGGGTTGGTGTGATGGTCACGTCATCATTCCGTGACGATGCGCGGGCGTTCCAGCAGGCGGTGCGCGGCGACGTCGAGCGCGTCGGTGTTCGCAACCTTGTGCCGGCGCGCCCACGTCACCAGCACGTAGCCGCGCCCGCTTTCAGGCGGATGGCGCGCGCAGCCACTACATGTCGCTGATGTCCGACCCTGGCCGGCACCTCGAAAGCAAAGAGCCTGCAGCAATGCTGCGGCCTCCTCTTGTCTGCCGGTGCCTCAGCGCTGGTGCACGGTCTCGCCCGAAGCCTTGTCCGGCAGCTTGGTGCCTTCAGAATCAATCTGCAACGGCCCCGTCCCGGAGAACCGGTCCAGCGCGAGGTAGATCACCGGCGTGATAAACAGCGTGATCACCTGCGAGAACAGCAGGCCGCCGACCACGGCCAGGCCCAGCGGCTGGCGCAACTCGGCACCGGCGCCTAAGCCGAGCGCCAGCGGCAGCGCACCCATCACCGCGGCGAAGGTCGTCATCATGATCGGCCGGAAGCGCAGCAGGCACGCCTGCCGGATCGCCTTCGCCGGCGTCATCCCTTGTTCGCGCTGCGCGGCCAGCGCGAAGTCGATCATCATGATCGCGTTCTTCTTGACGATGCCGATCAGCATCAGCACGCCGATCACGGCAATCAGCGACAGCTCGACATTGAAGATGAACAGCGTCAGCAACGCGCCCACCGCCGCCGAAGGCAAACCCGCCAGGATCGTCAGCGGATGAATATAGCTTTCATACAGCACGCCCAGCAGCGTGTAGATCACCGCGATGGCTGCCACCAGCAGCACGATCTGCGTCGCCTGCGACGACTGGAACACCGCCGCGTCGCCGCCCCAGCTGGTGAAGATCGAGCTGGGCATGGCGATCTCCTGCCGGTAGCGGTCGATGCGTGCCGAAGCATCGCCCAGCGCCGCGCCCGGCGCCAGGTTGAACGACACCGTCACCGAAGGCAGCTGCCCCTGGTGGTTGACGGAGATTGGCCCGACCCGGCGCTCGGTGGTGGCGAAGGCTGAGACCGGCACCATCTGGCCGGTCTTGCTGCGCACATAGAGCTTGGAGAACGCGCTCTCGTCGGTGCGGTCGACATCGGCCGCCTGCAGGATCACGTAGTAGTTGTCGATCGGCGTATAGATGGTCGACACCTGCCGCTCGCCGAAGGCCGAGTACAGCGCGGTGCGCACGTCCTGCATCTGCACACCCAGCGCATTGGCCTTGTCGCGGTCGATCGACAGGTGCGCCTCCAGCCCGGACTGCTGCGAATCGCTGGTGACGTCGCGGAAGATCGGATCGGCGCGCATCTTTGCCATCAGCTGGTCGGACGAGTCCTGCAGCTGGCCGGCCTTCACGCTCTGCAATGTGTACTGGTAGCGGCTCTTGCTCTGGCGCCCGCCCAGCTGCAGGTTCTGCACCGGCGCAAAGTACACCGCCAGGCCCGGCACACCGGCAACATCGCGCCGCAGCGACTCGATCACCTTCGGCATCGCTTCGCGCTCGCCGCGCGGCTTCAGTTCGACAAACATGCGCCCGGTGTTGATGGCGGGCGACGGGCCGCCGCCGATGGCGACCACGATGCTCTTGACCGCGGGGTTGGCGCGCATGCGCTCGGCGGCGTCGCGCAGGCGTTCCGCCATGGCGTCGAAGGAGATGTCCTGCGGGCCTTCGGCGTTGACGCGGATCTGGCCGATGTCCTCTTCGGGGAAGAAGCCCTTGGGAATGGTGACGAACAGCACCGCGGTCAGCACGAAGGTCAGGCCCGCGACCGCCAGCACGGTGCGGCGGTGCGCCAGGCACCAGTCCAGCCCGCGCGCATAGCGGTGCAGCGTGAACTCGAACAGGTTCTCAAACCACTGCGTGGAGCGCATGCCGAAGGTCTGCTTCTGCACGATGTCGGGCTGCGCCGACGCGTGGTCGCCGTAGGCATGGTGCGATTCATCCACCGGCACGTTCTCGGCCGACAGGAAGCGCGCGCACAGCATCGGGATCAGCGTCAGCGACACCAGCGCCGATACCAGGATCGCCAGCGACACCACCGCGGCAAATTCATGGAACAACAGCCCGATCACGCCCGGCATGAAGAAGATCGGGATAAACACCGCCACCAGCGAGATCGAGATCGACAGGATGGTGAAGCCCATCTCGCGCGAACCCACCAGCGCGGCCTTCAGCGGCGCCACGCCTTCCTCGATATGGCGCACGATGTTCTCGAGCATGACGATGGCGTCGTCCACCACCAGGCCCACCGCCAGGGTGATGGCCAGCAGCGAGACATTGTCCAGGCTGTAGCCGAAGGCCTTCATCAGCGCCACCGTGCCGATCAGCGAGATCGGCAGCGACACCGTGGGGATCAGCGTGGCGGCGGCGCGGCGCAGGAACAGGAAGATCACCATCACCACCAGCGCCACCGTCAGCGCCAGCGTGAACTGCACGTCGTGGATCGATTCGCGGATCGAGCGCGAGCGGTCGTTGACCACCGACACATTGACCGAGCCCGGCATCTGCTGGATCAGGCGGGGCAGGGCGGCGTTGATCGCATCGACCACTGCCACGGTGTTGGCGTCGGGCTGGCGCAGCACGGCCAGCACAATCGAGCGCTCGTTGTTGAGCCAGCTGCCGGTCTTGATGGTCTCGACGCTGTCCTCGACCTCGGCCACGTCAGAGAGCCGCACCAGCGCGCCGCTGGGCTGGCTGGCGACGATGATGTTGCGGAAGGCGTCGGCGCTGGTCAGCTGCCGGTTGGCCTGGATGGTCAGGGTCTGGCGCGCGCTGTCGAGCGTGCCCACCGGCGTGTTGGCGTTGGCGCGATTGAGCGCCGTGGCCAGCTCGTCCAGCGTCAGGCCGCGCGCGGCGAGCGCATCGGGGTGGGCGCGCACGCGCACGGCAAAGCGCTTCTGCCCGAAGATCTGCACCTGCGCCACCCCCGGCAGCGTGGCCAGCGTGGGCGAGATCAGGTTGTCGCCAAAGGCATTCAGGTCGGCCAGGCTCATCGCCGGCGAGTTGATCGCCAGCAGCAGCACCGGCGCGTCGGCCGGGTTGACCTTGCGGTACGACGGCGGCACCGTCATCTCGATCGGCAGCGAACGCTGGGCGCGGAACAGCGCCGCCTGCACGTCGACGGCCGCGTCGTCGATATTGCGGTCGTTGTTGAATTCGATGGTGATGCTGGAGTTGCCGAGCGTGTTCTGCGAGCTGATCACCGTCACGCCGGGGATGGTGGCGAACTGCTTCTCCAGTTGCGTGGCCACCGACGCCGCCATGGTCTCCGGGCTGGCGCCGGGCAGCGTGGCGGTGACCTGGATCACCGGCGAGTTGAAGCTGGGCAGCGCCGCGATCGGGATGGTCGGATACAGCACGATGCCGGCGACCACCACCGCCAGGCACAGCAGCACCGTCATCACCGGACGGCGGATGCAGAGTTCAGACAGCGTCATGGCTCAGTGCCCCGCGGTGGCAGGGGCCGGACGGGCGGCGGCGGCCGGGGCCTCGCGCACCAGCGCGCCGGGGCGCAGGTTCTGCATGCCTTCCACGACTACGCGGGCGCCGGGTTGCACCCCCTCGACCACGGCGGCGGCGGCAGTGGTGGTCACCACCTGCACCGGCACGCGCGCCACCTTGCTGTCGGGCTGGACCACATAGACAAAGCGGCCTTCGGGGCCGGTCACCACCGCCTGCGGCGGCACCGACAGCGCGCCCTTCAGGGTCTGCACCACGGCGTTGACGTTGGCATAGGTGCCCGGCCACAGCCGCTGCTCCTCATTGTCGAACTGCGCCTTGACGCGGATGGTGCCGTACTGCGGATCGACGGTGTTATCCACAAAGGTGATCCTGCCGGTCACCGGGGTCTTGCTGCCGTCGTTGGGCAGCGCGGTGACCTGCACCGGGCCGGCGTGCAGCGCCTCGCGCAGCGCGCCCAGCTGCCGCTCGGGCAGGCTGAAGGTGACGGCAATCGGCTGCACCTGGGCGATGATGACCATCGGCTGGGTGCTGTTGGGCAGCACCAGCGAACCCGGGAAGGCGTTGATCACGCCGGTGCGGCCGCTGATGGTGGCGCGGATGGCGCCGTAGCTGACCGCCACGCGGCTGGCTTCGATCGCGGCCTGGTCGGCGCGCACGGTGGCGGCAAAGCCATCCACCTTGGCCTGGGCGGTGTCGACCGCGCTCCTGGAGATGAAGTTGCGCTGCAGCAGCTCCTGGCTGCGCGCGAGCGTGCGCCGGGCATCGGCCAGGTCGGCCTGGTCGCGCAGCAACTGGGCCTGAGCCTTGGCCAGGTTGGCCTCGTCCATGCGGGTATCGAGCGAGAACAGCAGGTCGCCCGGCCTGACGGTCTGGCCTTCCTTGATATGGACGGTGCGCACGGTGCTGGACACCTGCGGGCGCACCTCGACCGTGGACAGCGCGGTGACATTGCCGTTGGCCGTGACCTGCAGCGGCACGTCGCCCTGCTGCACGCGCGCGGTGGACACCACCACGGCGGCCGGCGCCTTGGGCGCGGGCTTGGGCGCAAACCAGGTACGCCAGGCAAACCAGCCCAGGCCGGCAATGACCAGCACCACGGCCACCACCGCCCACGGCGATACGCGGCCGCGCCCGGTTCCGGTGGCCGCCCTCCAGTTGCTGTCGACGAAGCCCTTGGGCTGGTCGATCCTGTCAGATTTCATATTTGTGTGGACCCTCTGCACCGCGTCTTCGCGCCACTCCCCGTAATCGCCCGGCTGGTTGTGCCCAGATGTTGCCGGTGCGCGTCGCGCAAAGACTCTACTAGTACCGCGCTTCGCCCGCCGGAGCCAGCGCCGCGTATTACAGTCCGTTACAGGGTTGCAAGGGTCTGGTAATGCCCGGCACCGGCAAACGCCGTCCGGGCCACAGGGGAGGCCGGAGATGTGTTTAGCGGGGCGCTTGTATGGTTAGACAAACATTATCAGAAAAGCTGCCGCCGGCCATCGCGGCGCCACTGATTGACGCTGTCGACCGACAGTTCGCGTGGCCCGGCCTGCACAACCACGACATCGCCGGCGCGCACTTCTCCCTTCAGCACCACGCTGAGGTAGACCCCGGAGTAGCCGCTCTGGATCATGTCGCGCACCGCGTGGCGGTAGCCCAGCGCGGCATTGAACTTGTAGCAGGGCTTGCGCGGCGACTCCACCCGCAGCAGGGCCGTGCCCACGCGCACGAGGTCGCCGATCCAGAGTTGGGATTCAAGCAGCCCCTCCAGGGTCAGGTTCTCGCCGATGGCGCCAAACGGCAACGGCGGGCCTGACTCAGGCTGCCCGCACGCGCGGCGGCGCGCGTTCCACCACGGGTAGTGCTCGAAGGGATAGGCGTAGACCGCCTTGTCCAGGCCGCCGTGCACGGTCAGGTCACCCTGTTCGTCGCCGGCCAGGCCCAGCGGCTGCACCTGTACCCGCAACGGGTGCAGCAGGGTACTGACAGGGTGCTTGCGAATGCCCGACAGCACCACCGCCTCGGTGCCAGCCCCCGCGACCACCAGCGGGATGGCCTTGCCCAGGCTTACCGCCAGCACGCGCGCAAGGCCCGGCCGAGGTCTGGATTCGCTCACGTGCGCCCCCGCTTCGTGGTTACCCTTCCGGCTGTGGAAAGGGTTGTGGATAAGCTGCGGATATGCCTGAGGATAACGGGGCGGATAACACTGTGGACAAGTGCTTGGTGCGGTCCCTCACAAGGAAGCCGGCGGCGGGGAGCCGCCTCTGGTTTCAGCCTTGCATCACACCTGCTGCGCCGCCTGCGGCCGCTGCCACTGGCAGCCCAGCGCCCGGGCGCGTTGCGATACCGCCAGCGCCACCAGCATCAGCGCCGCCGCGCCCCAGTGCAGCGTATCGGCGCCGGCCAGTGTGTAGATGGCAGCCCCGGCCATGGCGCCGGCGGCCTGGCCCAGGTAGATCGACGAGGAATTGAGCGAGATCGACACCGATGCACGCTCCGGCGCCAGCAGCACCAGCCGCGCCTGCTGCGCGCTGTTGGTGGCAAACCCGCCCGCGCCCCACAGCATGAACAGCAACACCAGCGCAACGCTGCCCAACCCGGCCAGCGGCCACAGCACCATGGCCGTGATCGAGGTCAGCAGCGTGACCTGCACGATCCGGCTGGGCGTGACCCGGTCCATGCGCGACGCCGCCATGGCATTGCCGAACACGCCGCAGGCGCCGTAGGCCAGGAACATCAGGCTGAGCGCGCCACCGCTGATGCCGTAAACGTCGCGCATCAGCGGGGCGATATAGGTGAACACGGTGAACATGCCCGCCGACGAGATCATGGTGGTCAGCACCACCAGCATGATCGGCTTGTGGCGCAGCACCGCGCCCCAGGCCTCGCGCCCGGCCGGCGGCACCTTCAGCCCGCGCGGCAGCGCGCGCCAGACCGCCGCCGACACCAGCAGCGCCAGGGCCCCGACCAGCGCCATGCTGACGCGCCAGCCCAGCGTGCTGGAAATCCACGTGCCCAGCGGCACGCCCACCACGCTGGCAATGCTCCAGCCAAGAAACACAAAGCTGATGGCGCGCCCGCGCGTCTGCGCGTTGACCAGCAGCGGCAGCGTGGCGGCGGTCTGGGGCGTATAGATGGCCGCGCCGATCGCGGTCAGGAAGCGGATCGCCATCAGCGCCGCAAAGCTGGGCGCAAACGCGGCGGCCAGGTGCATTACCCCGTAGATCAGCAGCGACCCGGCCAGCAGCAGCCGGCGGTCGATGCGCGAGCCCAGCGTGGCAAACAGCGGGGCGCCGATGCAGGTGGCCAGCGCAAACACCGAGATCAGCTGCCCGGCGCTGGCCGCGCCCAGCCCGAAATCGCCGGCAATGTCGTTCAACATGCCGGTAACGATCATCGCACCGGTGCCAATGACGAAGTTGCCGACGCAGAGCGTCACTAGCCTGGGGTCCATGCCGGCCTTGGGAATTGTGGATTGGCGCAGGGGGCGCCTTGTTGTTGTCTGGGCTGCCGCGGGCCGTGGCAGGCCGGGCGGTAAGGGAAGTCCCGAGTGTAGCGGTTTCATGGAATTCGCGTTTCCCGGAGGAAATGCCCGGCCAGATGTGAAACACCCCTGTCCCGCATGGCGGAACAGGGGTGTCGGGGGCGGGCCGTCCGGAGGCAATCCGGCCGCTGGTGACTCAGCGCGTCAGCACCGGCGCCAGCGCCTTCGGGTTGACGATGCAGTCATGGTTGCCGGCCAGCACGTCCAGGATGTTCTGGAACGCGGTGCGGAAGTACAGCTCGTAGCTGTCGCGCTCAACATAGCCCAGGTGCGGCGTGCAGATGCAGTTTTCCATGCGCAGCAGCGCGTGGCCCTGCAGGATCGGCTCGGACTCGAACACGTCGATGGCCGCCATGCCCGGGCGGCCCCGGTTCAGCGCGGTGACCAGCGCGTTCTCTTCCAGCAGTTCGGCACGGCTGGTGTTGACGAACAGCGCCGTGGGCTTCATCCGGGTCAGGTCAGTCATCTTGACGATGCCGCGGGTGTCGTCATTCAGGCGCAGGTGCATCGACAGCACATCGCTGTCGGCAAACAACTGCTCCTTAGATTCGGCCACGCCCAGCCCGTCGGCACGGGCGCCTTCGAGCGACGCCTCGCGGCCCCAGACCAGCACCTTCATGCCAAAGGCGCGGCCGTAGCCAGCCAGCAGCCGGCCGATCTTGCCGTAGCCCCAGATCCCCAGCGTCTGGCCGCGCAGCACCTGCCCAAGGCCGAAATTGGGCGGCATCGTCGTCGATTTCAGCCCCGATTGCTGCCAGGCGCCATGCTTCAGGCTGGCGACGTATTGGGGAATGCGTCGCTGCGCCGCCATGATCAGCGCCCAGGTCAGCTCCGCCGGCGCAACTGGCGAACCCACGCCCTCGAGCACAGCCACGCCACGGTCGGTGGCGGCATCCAGGTCGATATGGCTGCCGGGGCCGGCGCCGACCTTGCCGGTCTGGCTGATCAGCTTCAGTTTGGGCAGTTTTTCCAACAGTTGCCGGGTGATGCGTGTGCGTTCGCGGATCAGAACCACGGCTTCGACGTCTGACAGGCGCGCGGCCAGCTGGCCCACGCCCTTGACGGTGTTGTTGAACACCTTGACGTCGTGCCCCTCCAGCAAGCTGAAGCAAGGCAGCTTGCGCACGGCATCCTGGTAATCGTCGAGTACGGCAATCTTCATCGGCAACTCTGGTTATCTAACGGTCTTGTGCCGGTTGGTGCGCGCGGCCACCGAGCAGCGCGCCGGCCAACAGTATTGTTGAGAAATATCGAAAAACCCGCGCCGGCCGGTGGCGGCGATTGTTGCATAGCAAAAAACAGGGGGGTGCGCCAGTGGTATCCTTGCCCGTTCCGGTGCCGCCGCGGATTGTCGGTCGAGCATTGCTCCCGCCACGCGATCGCACCCGGGCAAAGTCCGGCCAGCCCGCGCAGCCACCCCTGCGCGCGCGAAGCGCAACTGTAGCGCAGCCGCAGGGACCGCCGCGACCTTTTGCATAAACGGGGCCGCCGCGGAGTTGTAACGGGATGTGTCGATCCGAGTGTGACCATCACTCCGGGCGTGTGACGGCCCCATCTGCCCGCTGGCCAGGCTTTGCAAGGATTCCTTCCCTTCCTTCCCTTTACGAATCTGGAGTCTGCAGTATGAACCACCCCACGATGCAAGGTACGGCGCCCGTCAATGCGCCGGCCTGGGTCAAGCACCCCAAGCTGGTGGCCTGGGTCGCGGAAATCGCCGCCCTGACCAAGCCTGACAATATCTATTGGTGCGACGGCTCCCAGGAAGAATACGACCGCCTGTGCGAGCAGATGGTCGCCGCCGGCACCATGAAGCGGCTGAACCCGGCCAAGCGCAAGAATTCCTTCCTGGCACTGTCGGACCCCTCGGACGTGGCGCGGGTGGAAGATCGCACCTTTATCTGCTCTGAAAAGCAGGAAGACGCCGGCCCCACCAACAACTGGACCGCACCCGCCGAGATGCGCCAGACGCTGAACGGCCTGTTCGACGGCTGCATGCGCGGCCGCACGCTGTATGTGGTGCCGTTCTCGATGGGCCCGCTGGGTTCGCCGATCGCCCATATTGGCGTGGAACTGTCCGATTCGCCGTATGTGGCGGTCAATATGCGCATCATGACGCGCATGGGCCGCGCCGTGTACGACGTGCTGGGCACCAACGGCGAGTTCGTGCCGTGCGTGCACACCGTGGGCAAGCCGCTGGCCGCCGGCGAGCAGGACGTGGCCTGGCCGTGCAATCCGACCAAGTACATCGTCCATTTCCCGGAAACGCGCGAGATCTGGTCGTTCGGCTCCGGCTACGGCGGCAACGCGCTGCTGGGCAAGAAGTGCTTTGCACTGCGCATTGCATCGACCATGGGCCGCGATGAAGGCTGGCTGGCCGAGCACATGCTGATCCTTGGCGTGACCTCGCCCGAGGGCAAGAAATACCACGTCGCCGCCGCGTTCCCGTCGGCCTGCGGCAAGACCAACTTCGCCATGCTGATCCCGCCCAAGGGCTTCGAGGGCTGGAAGGTCACCACCATCGGCGACGACATCGCCTGGATCAAGCCGGGCCAGGACGGCCGCCTGTACGCGATCAACCCGGAAGCCGGCTACTTCGGCGTGGCCCCGGGCACCAGCGAGAAGACCAACTACAACGCGATGGCGACGCTGAAGGAAAACGTCATCTTCACCAACGTGGCGCTGACCGACGACGGCGACGTGTGGTGGGAAGGCATGACCAAGGAAGCGCCGGCGCACCTGATCGACTGGCAGGGCAAGGACTGGACCCCGGAAATCGCCAAGGCCACCGGCGCCAAGGCTGCGCACCCGAACGCCCGCTTCACCGCGCCGGCATCGCAGTGCCCGTCGATCGACGACAACTGGGACAACCCGGCCGGCGTACCCATTGATGCGTTTATCTTCGGCGGCCGCCGCTCGACCACCGTGCCGCTGGTGACCGAGGCCCGCAACTGGACCGAAGGCGTCTACATGGCCGCCACCATGGGTTCGGAAACCACCGCCGCGGCCGCCGGCCAGCAGGGCGTGGTGCGCCGCGACCCGTTCGCCATGCTGCCGTTCTGCGGCTACAACATGAGCGATTACTTCGGCCACTGGCTCGAACTCGGCAAGAAGCTGGAAGCCGCGGGCGCGAAACTGCCGAGGATTTACTGCGTCAACTGGTTCCGCAAGGACGCCGACGGCAACTTCGTGTGGCCAGGCTTCGGCGAGAACATGCGCGTGCTGTCGTGGATGATCGACCGCGTGGAAGGAAAGGGGCAAGGCGCCGAGCATATGTTCGGCACTACCCCGCGCTACCAGGACCTGAACTGGAATGGCGTTGACTTCACGCCGGCGCAGTTCGCGCAGGTGACTTCAATCGACCGTGAAGCGTGGCAGCAGGAGCTGGTGCTGCATGATGAGTTGTTCACCAAGCTGCGGCATCGGCTGCCGCAGGCGCTGGCGGATGTGCGGGCGGCGCTGGGCAAGCGGCTGGAAGGCTGATCGCGCCACGGTTCGCGCAGTTCGCAATAAAAACGCCCGTCTCTGCCGAGACGGGCGTTTTTTATCCCGCCTCGCTATCCCCCAGCGTCTCCACTGCGTACTTCACCAACCCCGCCCGCCCCTCGATCCCCAGCTTGCGCTTCAGGTTCAGCCGGTGCGTCTCCACCGTGCGCACCGAAACCCCCAGCTGCGCCGCGATCTCCTTGTTGGCCAGGCCCCGCCCGATGCCGCGCAGGATGTCGCGCTCGCGCGGCGTGAGCGCATCGAGCGGCCCTGCGGCGGGGCTCTGCTCGGCCATGCCGCGCGCAATGCGGGCGCTGTAGAAGACCCGTCCGGCCAGCACGGACTGGATCGCCGCCATCAGCTCGTCGGCGGGCGCGTCCTTGAGCACATAGCCGCGCGCACCCGCACGCACCGCCTGGCGCACGTATTCCAGGTTGTCGTGCATCGACACGATCAGCACCGCCAGTTCCGGATAGCGGTCATGCAGCGCCGCGGCCAGGGCAATGCCGCCCATGCCGCGCATGCCGATATCGGTGATGACCAGGTCGGGCAGCTCGGCGGCACCGGCTCGGTCCAGCCACGCCAGCGCGGCCTCGCCGTCGTCGGCTTCACCGACCACGCGCAGGCCGGGCTGCAGCGCCAGATGCATGCGCATTCCGTCGCGCACCAGCGCATGGTCGTCGATCAGTAATACGCGGGCGGGCACTTCGGCGGAGTCGGCTAGCTGGGTCATGACGGCGAGGGTCCTGCTGAAACGGGATCGTGCGCAATGGCCGCGGGCCTGGCCAGCGGCAGTGAAGCGACCAGCTGGGTGCCGCCCATGCCCGAAACGATGTCGAACTGCCCGCACAGCGCGGCGATGCGCTCGCGCAGGTTGCGCAGTCCGATGCCGCGCTGCGGGTCCTCCTGCATGCGCGCCACGTCGAAGCCATGCCCGTCGTCGCGCACGGTGAGGCGCGTGGCATCGGCATCGAAGGCCAGCGCCACCACGACCCGGCGCGCGCCGGCATGGCGCTCGACGTTGGTCAAGGCTTCCTGCGCGATCCGGAACAGCGCCGTGGCCTGCTCGTCGGGCAGTTCGCGCGGGGTGCCGCTCTGAGTCACCGCAATTTCCAGCCCGCTGCCGCCCTGCATCTCGCGCGCCAGGTGCTGCAGCGCGGCGTACAGGCCCAGGTCGTCGAGCAGGGCGGGGCGCAGGTTGCGCGCCACGCGGCGCACTTCATTGAACACGGTATCGAGCCGGTTCAGCGCCATGCCCAGCACCGGCGCCACCGCGGCGCCTTCGGCCGGGGCCAGGCGCAGGCGGTTGGTGGCGGTTTCCAGCACCAGCTTGACCGACACCAGCAGCTGGCTGATGCCGTCGTGCAGCTCGCGCGAGAGCCGGGCGCGCTCTTCTTCCTGCGACTGCACCACGCGCTGCGCCAGCTGGCGCAGCTTGGCGTCGGCCTCGCGGTGCTCGCTGACGTTCAGCGCCAGGCCGCTGGCGGCGACCAGCAGGATGCTGATGCCGGCAATCACGCCGATCCAGGCCATGGTCTGGCGGATATCGGTCTCGGCACGGGCATCGAGCTGGCGCAGCGTGCTTTCCACGTCATCCAGGTAGATGCCGGTGCCCACCATCCAGCCCCATTCGGGCACCGCCACCACATAGCCGAGCTTGGGCGCCAGCTGCTGCGACGAGGGCTTTCTCCACAGGTAGCGCACCGCGCCGCCACCACCCTTGGCCGCGGCAATCAGTTGCTGGATGGTCAGCGCGCCCTGCGGGTCGCGCAGCGTCCACAGGTCCTGGCCGACCAGTTCGGGCTGGCGCGGGTGCATCAGGTTGCGGCCGTGCAGGTCATACAGGAAGAAATAGCCGTCGGGGCCGTAGTCCAGCCGCGCAAGTGCCTCCATCGCGGCCTGCCGGGTGGCGGCGTCGGTGCGCCCGGAGCGCACCAGCGGCGCGATCGCGCTCTGCGCCAGTTCTACGTAGTGGCGCAGCTCGGTTTCCTTGCTCTGCAGGTAGGCGGCCTCGACCAGCGCGCGTTCATGCTGCGCGAGCTGCGTGGCCTGGAAGCGCACGGCAAGTGCGATGCCCAGCATGGCAACCGCAAGTGGCGCCACGGCTAGCAACAGGATCTTCTGGCGGAGTTTCATACGAGTGCGGGGGGACCGGGGGTAAACACCGATGCCGCGCAGGCGGCATGCCACCGTCGATTTGCGTAGTACTACGCAGAAGTGCTGCGTAGTTACGCGCTTGTGCGGGGTTTGGCGGGTGTCAATACTACACGCCGAACGCGCCGCCGCCTTAGTGGCCTGTTCCGCAGGTAACTTGCCAAGAATGAAATCGTCCAGTTGGTCGTCAGGCTAGGCGCGAGGAGGCGCCATAGCCGTAGCTATGGCAACGACGAGCAACGACGCATGGCGGCCAACTGGGCGGTTTCATGGCAAGGTACCTGCGGAACAGGACACGATCAGGGCGCATGCGCGGACGCAGCTGGTGCACCGTCCACACCCGGACGGTGCGTCGCCTGCCTGCAAGACGAGATCCGGAAACGACGACACAACCGGGCGCGCAGCAGCTATCCCAGGAGACACCCTCACCGCCGGATTGCCCCCGCTGCCCGCCCTCGGCGCACCCCCGCTGCCGATCCTGCCAGTTGCCTGTTACCAGTCTTTCGCCGCCGCAGGCTATCCATATCCCGGTCTGAGGAGACCCTTCACTATGAATCGCATCGGAGAACACCTGGTGTGGCTGGCTGTCGCCGTCCTTGGCGCGTTTGCCTTCGGCACTGTCGCGCTGGCGCGCGGCGAGGCCGTCAGCGCGCTGTGGATCGTGGTTGCCGCGCTCTGCATCTACCTGATCGCCTACCGCTACTACAGCCGCTTTATCGCCGACAAGGTGATGCAGCTCGATCCCAAACGGATGACGCCCGCGTGGCGCCATAACGACGGCCTGGACTACGTGCCGACCAACAAGGCGGTGCTGTTCGGCCACCACTTCGCCGCCATCGCCGGCGCCGGCCCGCTGGTCGGCCCGGTGCTGGCCGCGCAGATGGGCTATATGCCGGGCATGCTGTGGCTGCTCGCCGGCGTGGTGTTCGCCGGCGCGGTGCAGGACTTCATGGTGCTGTTCATCTCCACGCGCCGCGACGGCCGCTCGCTGGGCGACCTGGTCAAGTCCGAGATGGGCACGATCCCGGGCATGATCGCGCTGTTCGGCTGCTTCATGATCATGGTCATCATCCTGGCGGTGCTGGCGCTGATCGTGGTGAAGGCGCTGGCCGACTCGCCGTGGGGCACGTTCACCGTGGCGGTGACGATCCCGATCGCGCTGTTCATGGGCATCTATACGCGCTATATCCGCCCGGGCCGCATCGGCGAGGTGTCGGTGATCGGCTTCGTGCTGCTGATGCTGGCCATCATCGGCGGCCAGTACGTACACGAGAGCGCCGTGCTGGCGCCGCTGTTCACCTATGACGGCAAGGCGCTGACGTGGATGCTGATCATCTACGGCTTTATCGCCGCCGTGCTGCCAGTGTGGCTGCTGCTGGCGCCGCGCGACTACTTGTCGACCTTCCTGAAGATCGGCACCATCATCGCGCTGGCGGTCGGCATCCTGATCGTCGCCCCGGACCTGAAGATGCCGGCCTTCACGCAGTTCGCGCAAGGCGGCGGACCGGTGTGGTCGGGCAACCTGTTTCCGTTCCTCTTCATCACCATCGCCTGCGGCGCGGTGTCGGGCTTCCACGCGCTGATCTCGTCGGGCACCACGCCCAAGCTGCTGGAGAACGAGACCCACGCGCGCTTTATCGGCTACGGCGCGATGCTGGCTGAATCGTTCGTCGCGATCATGGCACTGGTAGCCGCCTCGGTGATCGAGCCGGGCGTGTACTTCGCCATGAACAGCCCGGCCGCCGTGATCGGCACCACGCCGGAAGCGGTGGCGCACGCGGTCTCGACCTGGGGCTTCGTGATCACGCCTGACGTGCTGGTGCAGACCGCCAAGGACGTCGGCGAAAACACCATCCTCTCGCGCGCCGGCGGCGCGCCGACGCTGGCCGTGGGCATCGCCCATATCCTGCACCAGGTGGTGGGCGGCCAGGCCATGATGGCGTTCTGGTACCACTTCGCCATCCTGTTCGAGGCGCTGTTCATCCTGACCGCCGTCGACGCGGGCACCCGCGCCGGCCGCTTCATGCTGCAGGACCTGCTGGGCAGCTTTATCCCGTCGATGCGCAAGACCGATTCGCTGGTCGCCAACCTGACCGCCACCGCGCTGTGCGTGGCGGCATGGGGTTACTTCCTGTACCAGGGCGTGGTCGATCCGCTGGGCGGCATCAACACGCTGTGGCCGCTGTTCGGCATCTCCAACCAGATGCTCGCCGCGGTGGCGCTGGTGCTGGGCACCTGCGTGCTGGTCAAAATGAAGCGCGGCCAGTACGCCTGGGTCACGCTGGTGCCGACCGTGTGGCTGCTGATCTGCACGCTGACCGCCGGCTGGCAGAAGCTGTTCCATGCCGACCCCAAGGTCAGCTTCCTGACCCACGCCGCCAAGTTCAGCGCCGCCATTGCCGAAGGCAAGGTGCTGGCCCCGGCCAAGTCGATGGAGCAGATGCACCGCATCGTCTTCAACGACTACCTGGACGCCGGCCTGTGCGCGCTGTTCATGCTGGTGGTGCTGTCGATCGTGTTCTACGGCTTCAAGACCGCGCTGCAGGCGCGCGCCGCGAAGCGCCCGACCGACAAGGAAACGCCGTTCGAGCCGCTGCCGGGCGCCGCCTCGGCCCAGTCCTGATACCGGAGCCCGCCATGCTGGAACAACTCGGAACGATGGGACGCTACCTGGGGCAGTCGCTCAGGCTGATGGTCGGGCTGCCCGACTACCAGACCTACGTGGCCCATATGGAAAGCACCCACCCCGACCGCGAGCCGATGAGCTACGAGGAATTCTTCCGCGAGCGCCAGGAGGCACGCTACGGCGGCGGGCAGGGCAAGTGCTGCTGAGCACACGCTGAACGCCGTCCTCCTGCGGGGCCGGCGGCATACAAAGCAGACAGGCGATCACTTGATCGCCTGTCTTTTTATCAAGTGTTGCGTGTTTACCGCGCTTTTGTAATGCACGGATACCGTTTCTGTAGCGGGTTACAGGGCTTTACAGGTAGTTACAGCAAGGGTGCGGCTCCTTCTCTACACTTGCGACACATCATGGCAATTCGAGGAAAAAAGATATGACTCGCCATCCCGTTCGCAATCTGACCATTGCCCTCGCCCTGGCGGCCTGCGCGCTGCCGGCCGTCGCGAGTGACATGAACAACGCCCTGGGCGGCGCACTTGGCGGCGTCGCCGGTGCCGCGGTGGGCGGCGCGCTGGGCGGCAGCACCGGCGCAGTGATCGGTGGTGCAGTAGGCGGCGGCGCCGGTGGCGCAGTGACCTCCAACCGCCGTGAGCGCACCGGTGCCATCATCGGCGGCGCGCTGGGTGGCGGTGCCGGCACCGCAGCTGGCAACGCCATGGGCGGTCGCACCGGTGGCCTGATCGGCGCCGGCCTGGGCGGCGGCGCGGGTGCGGCGCTGGGCGGCAATGTCTCGCGCAGCAACTCGTACGACGATGACCACCGCCGCTATTACAAGAGCAGCTACAAGCGCAAGAAGCACAAGCACCATCGCCACCACTACGACGACTAAGAAGTCGTAGTGGTCAGCAAAACGGGCCGTCATGGCCCGTTTTTTATTTGCGGCGTCTGGCATAATCATCCGCCAGTGCTTGCAAAGCCGCCGGATGCAGAAACAAAGAAGCCCGCAACCGGAACCGGTGCGGGCTTTTTCTCCAATAAAGGCGGAGAGGCTGCAAGGCGCTCCCCCAAGGACCTGTGGAGACCAGGTTTGAAGCAGGCGGGGCCGCACAAGCGGAGGAAGCGGCCCCGGGATCGCGCTGCCAGAGACCGCCGGGGAGGCAGGCCTGAGGCGGCCAGGCGGCCTTACAGCGGCGCGCGATCGGTAGTGGTGTCGTACTTGCCGCCTTCGGTGTAGGTGTCGAACTTGCCGGTGCGGGCGCCATCGACGTACGGATCGAACTTGCCGGTGCGGGCGCCGTCGGTGTACGGATCGAACTTGGCTACCTTGGCGCCGTCGGTGAACACATCGAACTTGCCGTTCTTGGCAAAGGCCGGTGCGGCCGACAGGGCGGCGGCGAGGGTGGCGACAGCGATCAGGGCGTAGCGGTTGGTTTTCATGATTCAGGCTTTCTCTATTGCATGGATGCCTGAGCCGTCACTTCGACGAAAGACTATGTTGCATTGCGGCATCCGATGGCTAGATATTAGGCATTTCCCTCATATCAATAAATATCAGGATCCACAATGATTAGTTTTGATTCGAACAATAAAATAGGCTGATTACGTAAGAATTCAGCGCAGAACCGGGAGACTGTGTCATGGATCGCCTGCAATCGATGCGTGTGTTTTCCAAGGTGGTGGAACTGGGAAGCTTCGCGCGTGCAGCGCAGCAGCTGGAAATGTCCAACGCAGTGGTGACGCGCTACGTGGCCGACCTGGAGAGCCACCTGGGCACGCGCCTGCTCAACCGCACCACCCGCAGCCTGTCGCTGACCGACGCCGGCGAAACCTACCTGCAGCGCTGCCAGCAGATCCTGGAAGACGTGGAAGAAGCCGAAAGCGTGGTCACGGCGCGCAGCCAGTCGCTGTCAGGCACGCTGCGGCTGGTCACCCCGGTGATGTTCGGCCTGCACCTGCTGCCGGAATTGCTGGCGCGCTTCCAGCAGCTGTATCCGGACGTGGTGTTCGACGTGATCCTGTCGGACCGCAACGTCGATATCGTCGAAGAAGGCCGCGACGTGGCCGTGATGCTGTCCGACCTGGGCCTGGGCTCGCACCTGGTGGCGCGCCCGCTGCTGTCGGCCGAAGTGATCCTGTGCGCATCGCCGGGCTATGTGGCGGCGCACGCGCCGATCCGCCATGCCCATGAACTCAGCCACCACCGCTGCATTGCCATGCGCCTGCCCAGCGCCGAGCACGAATGGACGCTGCTGGGCCCGGAAGGCGAGGTGACCGTGCCGATCCGCCCCGGGCTGCTGTGCAGCAATGCCGAGCTGGCCCACCAGGCGGCGCTGGCCGACATGGGCGTGGCCATGCTGTCGTCCTACCTGGCGCGTCCCAATATCGAATCCGGCAAGCTGGTGCATGTGCTGCCGCAATACCAGCTGCCGCGGCGCGATGTCAGCGTGGTCTACCCGAGCCGCAAGTTCTTGCCGACCAAGGTGCGCGCCTTTATCGACTTCCTGCTCGAAGAAGGGCAGGTACGCGGCAAGGAAGCGCAGCCGGCGCCAGCCGCCAGCCACGGCACGCAAGCCGTGCGCACCTGAGCGGCTACCTAGGCCGATCCACCCAAAGCAAAACGCCCGGCGATGCCGGGCGTTTTGCCGTGACGCGCTGACGCTTACTCGCCGGCGGCCGCCGCGCGCGACTTCTTGGCCGCGGCGGTCTTGGCGGGGGCCTTCTTGGCTGCCGCCTTCTTGGCCGGTGCCTTGGTGGCCGGAGCCTTGGCGGCTGGCGTCTTGGCCGCGGTCTTCGCTGCCGTCTTGGTTGCCGGCGCCGCCTCGGCCGTGCCATTCGATGCCGCCTTGGCCGTGGTCTTCGCCGCCGTCTTGGCGCCCGCCTTGGGCTCGCGCGCCTCGAACTCGAAGCCGATCTTGCCGTCCGGCTGCTTGACCAGGAAGGCCTTGAAGTTGCGGCCGGTGCGCGACGACTTGAACCCCGTCAGCAGGTCGGTCTTGCCGTCGGTGAGCAGCTTGCCGATCTGCTCGCGGCTGATTTCCTGCTGCAGGATGATCTTGCCGGTGGTGAAGTCGCAGCTCTTGGGGCTGGTCGCGCTGTTCTCGCAGACGTACTTCATGCCGTGCTCGAACACCGAGCCGCCGCACTTCGGACAGGTGCCCACCGGCTCCTGGCCGCTGAAGTCGACCGGCTCGCCGTCGTTGTCGTCGTCGTTCTGGCCGAAGTCGAATTCCATCTTGTAATGGCCTTCGTCGTCCTTGCCCAGCTTGAGGATGGCGGCGAACGGACGGCCCATCTTGCTGCGGAAACCCTGCAGCGGACCGATTTCCTTCTTCAGCAGCAGTTCTTCGACCTCATCGATCTCGAACTGGCGCCCGCCCGGGATCTTGCTGATCGAGAACTCGCACGCGGTGCAGGCAAAGCGGCGGTAGTTCTCCTTGACCTGTCCGCCGCATTGCGGGCACGGCGTGTCCAGCGTGGCGTAGTCGCCCGGGATGGTGTCGCTGTCGTATTCCTTGGCGCGCTTGACGATCTGCTGGGTCATCTGCGCGATCTCAAGCATGAACTCGTCGCGCTTCAGGCGCCCGCGCTCGATCTGCGAGAGCTTGTGTTCCCACTCGCCGGTCAGCTCGGCCTGCGTCAGTTCCTGCACGCCCAGGCCGCGCAGCAGCGTCATCAGCTGGAACGCCTTGGCAGTCGGAATCAGCTCGCGGCCTTCGCGCACCAGGTATTTTTCCGTCAGCAGGCCTTCGATGATGGCCGCGCGCGTCGCCGGCGTGCCCAGGCCCTTGCCGGCCATGGCCTCGCGCAGCGCGTCGTCGTCCACCAGCTTGCCGGCGCCTTCCATCGCCGACAGCAGCGTGGCTTCGTTGTAGCGCGCGGGCGGCTTGGTGGTCAGGCCGACGCTCTCGACCTTGTCGGTCTTGACCTTCTCGTCCTTGGCCACCGGCACCAGGTTGGCGGCATCCTTGTCGCCCTGCGCCTCGCGGCCGTAGATCACCAGCCAGCCCGGGTTGACCAGCACCTTGCCTTCGGTCTTGAAGTGGTGGCCGGCGACTTCCGTGATGCGGGTGGTGACCTGGAACTCGGCCGCCGGGAAGAACACCGCCAGGAAGCGGCGCACTACCAGGTCGTACAGCTTCTGCTCCGGTTCGGACAGGTTCTTTGGCGCCTGCAGAGTCGGGATGATGGCGAAGTGGTCGCTGATCTTGCTGTTGTCGAAGATCTTCTTGTTCGGCTTGACCCAGCCCTGCGCCAGAATCTTCTTGGCGTGTGGCAGGTAGTTGGGCGAGCTGTCGGCCAGCATGTCCATGGTCTGCTTGACCGTGTCCAGGTAGTCCTCGGGCAGCGCGCGCGCATCGGTACGCGGGTAGGTCAGGACCTTGTGCTTTTCATACAGCGCCTGCGCCAGGCCGAGCGTGTTCTTGGCCGAGAAGCCGAAGCGCGAGTTGGCCTCGCGCTGCAGCGTGGTCAGGTCGAACAGCGCCGGCGACTGCTGCGTCGACGGCTTGGATTCCTCGGTGACGGTGCCCGGCTTGTCGCGGCAGGCGGCGACGATGCTCTTGGCCTCGGCCTCGCTCCACAGTCGCGATTCGCGCGCCTCGGGATCGAACTCGCTCTTCTTGAACTTGGGGTCGAACCAGCGGCCTTCATACAGGCCGGCGGCGGCGATGAACTCGGCCCGCACTTCCCAGTAGTCGCGCGGCACGAAGTGCTTGATCTTCTCTTCACGCTCCACCACGATCGACAGCGTCGGCGTCTGCACGCGGCCCACGGTGGTCAGGAAGAAGCCACCGCCCTTGCTGTTGAAGGCGGTCATGGCGCGGGTGCCGTTGATGCCGACCAGCCAGTCGGCCTCGGAGCGGCAGCGCGCGGCGTCGGCCAGCGGCAGCATGTCTTCGTCTTCGCGCAGGCTGGCGAAGCCATCGCGGATCGCCTGCTGCGTCATCGACTGCAGCCACAGCCGGCGCACCGGCTGCTTGGCCTTGGCCTGTTGCGCGATCAGCCGGAAGATCAGTTCGCCTTCGCGTCCCGCGTCACAGGCGTTGATCAGGGCGGTGACGTCCTTGCGCTTGATCAGCCGGTTCAGCACCTTCAGGCGCGACTCGGTCTTGGCGATCGGGCGCAGGTCGAAATGCGGCGGGATCACCGGCAGGTTGGCGAAGCTCCACTTGCCGCGCTTGACCTCGTATTCGTCCGGCGCGGCGATCTCGACCAGGTGGCCGACGGCGGAGGACAGCACGTAGTCGTCGCTCTCGAAATACTCGTCGTGCTTGGTAAACCCCCCGAGGGCACGGGCGATATCCGCCGCGACCGACGGTTTTTCCGCGATGATGAGGGCTTTTGACATGGGAAGGGTCCTTGCGAGCTGCATCCGGCAACCCGCGAATTGCACTACAAACGAAGTAATCAGAACGCCGGGGGGCTATGAGGCGCCAATAATAAGCGCGCTTTCAACGGCGGTGCAAGCAAGCCCCGCCGCCGACCCTGTCGCCGCCTAGGCGGCGCTGCTCCCCCCGGCAAGCAACCAGTCCAGCACCTGCGGCACGTCTTCGGCACTCGCCGGCATCGCCGCACCGCGGCTCAGCATGCGTTCCAGCACCTCGATGTGCGGCAGCAGGGTGCCATAGAACTGGGGCGTGCCGCCCGACGCAGGCTGCACCAGCAGCGTCGGGAAATTCTCAATATCGATATCGCCAAGCGCATCCGCGTGCGTCTCGATGTCGATCCAGACGAAGCAATCCTCCGGATGGCGCGAGGCCAGCGCGGTCAGCGCCGCCAGGTAGTCCCGGCACGTGCCGCACCACTGCGCGCACAGGCAGGCCACCAGGCGGCCCTGCGGCCGCGCTGCCAGGCACCCGGCAATGGCGCCTGCGTCACGTTCTGGAAAGTAAACGGTCATGGCATCGGAAACATGAGGCGCCCGCGGCACGCGGGCTGCCGGCGATTGTATCGGTATTGCGCTGCGGCTCACCCAAGCCGCCGAAACACGTTTCCCGGTAGACGCTCGGCGTGCCCGGCCAGTTCCAGTTCCAGCAGGCGCGCCGCGACGGCTTCCGGCGGCTGGCCGCTGCGCTCGCACAGCGCATCCAGCGTAACCGGATCGTAGCCGAGAGCGGCCAGCAGGGGGTCGGCGTGGCCGGCAAAGTCAGAAAGATCTGGTTGCTCCGGTACGGACGCGGGAACGCGCGCGGCAGCGGGGCGGGCAGGTGCCGGCAGCAGGTTGATCTCTTCCAGCACATCCTCCACGCGCTCCACCAGCTTCGCTCCCTGGCGGATCAGCAGGTGGCAGCCGGCTGACAGCGGCGCGTGGATCGAGCCCGGCACCGCAAATACCTCGCGCCCCAGGTCGGCCGCCAGCCGTGCGGTTATCAGCGAGCCCGAGCGCGCCGCGGCCTCCACCACCAGCACCCCGCGTGCCAGGGCGGCGATGATACGGTTGCGGCGCGGGAAGTTGGCGGGCAGGCCCTGCATGCCGAGCGGGAACTCGGTGACGATCGCGCCGCGCGCGGCCACTTCGTGGGCCAGCGCCAGGTTCTCGGCCGGATAGACCCGGTCGGCCCCCGTACCCGTAACAGCGACGGTACCGCCGCAACCCTGCAGCCCGCCGGCATGGGCGGCGGCATCGACGCCCAGCGCCAGCCCCGAGACCACCGCCAGCCCCGACTCGGACAGCGCCCGCCCGAAGGCCTGCGCATCGCGCTTGCCCTGCTCGGTGGCGCCACGCGCGCCGACGATGGCCACCGCAGGACGCGCCAGCAGCGCGGGATCGCCCTTGATATATAGCAGCGGCGGCGGGTCGGGCAGGTCGAACAGGCGGGCAGGGTAGGCGTCGTCGCCAAACGTGACCACGTGGTTGCCGGGCGTGCCGAGCCAGCCGAGGGTGCGTTCGACCAGTGCCGGCAGCCCGGTGCCGGGCCTGGCCAGCACCGCGCGGGCGTGTTTCTTGGGGACGACGGACGACAGCGCTGCCACGCTCTGCGCCAGGATCTGCTGCGGCAACCCGAATGCGGTCAGCAGCAGGCGCACCGTGACCGGGCCGACCCCGGGCGCGCAGGCGAGCTGCAGCCACGCCTTCAGCTCGTCGGGATCGCGCGTGGTGAGCTGCCGGGCAGCGCCGGCATGGCAAAGAGAAGCGGCGGCCGCCAGGGCCGCCTGCGATGTCGCCAAGACCGGCTCAGCGCGGCGAGGTCGCCCGGTCGCCGACCGCGATCACGTTGGAGGCGTCGGTGACCAGCGCATACGACACCCCCGGGAACACGCGGAAGACAAAGGCCAGGCCGTAGCGCTCGTCGGGCAGGCGGATGGCGCGGTTGCTGTCGGTCTTGTCGGCGACGGTCTCGCCAGTGCGCGACAGCGCCAGCACATGCCCGGGCTCCACCCCGGCCTGGCTGCCGAGGTTGAGCACCACCACCTGCTTGGCGCCGCCGAACTCGACCCCGCCATAGACCTTGGCCACGCGGCCGTCGAGTTGCGTATCGGGCGCGTGCGGCACATAGCGCGCCGCTTCGCGCGCGGGCTGCGGCATCAGCAGCGTGCCCACGCCCATTTCCTGCCTGGCCTGCGTGACCTGCATGGTCGAGACCGCATCCGGGCCCTGCGCAGCGCGCGCCAGGCGCACGTTGCCTTCGTATTCGGCCTCGTAGCCGAGCACGGCATTGGAGACGGGGTCGCGCACCGGGGTGACCGGACGGTAGGCCTGCCAGTCGCTGCCTTGCGGCGCGTCGGCGGGGATGCCGCGCGCGTAGCCGGTATCGTCGCGGCCAAGGATGACGCGCGACTCGGACACGGCGACGATGCGTGCCGAGGTGGCCAGCGTATCCTGGTCGACCACCAGCGGGCGGATCAGGAAGGGCTCGATATCGGAAGACGCGATGCTCAGGATGGCGGCGCCGTCGGCGGCGTTGCCGCGTATCTGCGGCGACAGGCGCACCGTGCCGCTGCCGGCGGGCGTGGTCGACAGCCAGGCGCGGCCGTCGCGCTGGATCAGGTACAGGATCTGTCCCGGATAGATCAGGTGCGGGTTGCGGATCTGTTGCCGGTTCATGCCCCATAGCTCAGGCCAGCGCCATGGCTGGCGCAGGAAGCGGCCCGAGATCCCCCACAGCGTGTCACCCGTGCGCACGGTGTACTGCGACGGCGCATTGGCAGCCAGGTCTGAAACGGGGATGCCCTGTTGGGCCGTGCGCTGGGCTTCGGCCTGCTGCGCCGGCGTGACCGTCAGGTCCGCAGCCAGGGCCGGAAGCGCGGCCGCCGCAGTGATGCCGGCGGCACTCAGCAACGCATAGGCAAGCTTAGGGATGAACGCGTGCAGCCTGCGGCCCGACGCCGCCTGGTGTTCTTTGGTAAGATCGCGCATTTTCCTGACCGGCCGGTGGTTTCGGCCGGATTGACCCGGGAGAGCGTGCCTGTTTCGGCGCGCCTTGAATTTTTGTACTTGCGCCCCGATTCTGCATGTAAACACCCGCCGCCGCAACGCGGCCCGGTTGCCGGCAGCAGCCGGCGTTGCGCCTGAGCATCATGGCAAAACTCGATATCCTGACCTACCCCGATCCCCGTCTGCACACCGTTGCCAAACCCGTTGCGGCAGTGGACGACCGCATCCGCCAGCTGGTGAAGGACATGGCTGAAACCATGTACGAAGCGCCCGGCATCGGGCTGGCCGCCACGCAGGTCAACGTGCATGAGCAGGTGGTGGTGATCGACGTCTCGGAAACGCGCGACCAGCTCCAGGTCTTTATCAACCCGGAGATCGTCTGGGCCAGCGACAACCGAAAGGTGTGGGAAGAGGGCTGCCTGTCGGTGCCCGAGGTCTATGACCGCGTCGAGCGCCCCGACCGGGTGCGCGTGCGCGCGCTCAACGAGAAGGGCGAGAGCTTCGAGCTCGAAGCAGACGACCTGCTGGCCGTCTGCATCCAGCATGAGATCGATCACCTGCGCGGCAAGGTCTTTGTCGAATACCTGTCGCCGCTCAAGCTCAACCGCATCAAGAGCAAGCTGCAGAAGCGCGAGCGCACCCGCATGTAAGCGGCGCCCTGCCACAAAGATGTAACAGCCCGCCCGGATTCCCGCCGCCAGCGCGCGGCACCCGCGCGGGGTCTGTTATCTTTATGACTTCCGAAGAACAAAAGAACCGGCCGCGATAGCGGCCGGTCCTGTTTCAGGCCACGGAACCTGCCATGTCCCAAGCCAGACCCCTGCGTGTTGCCTTTGCCGGCACGCCCGAGTTCGCGCGCGTCGCGCTGGAAGCCATCCACGCCGCCGGTTTTCCCATCGTGGCGGTGCTGACGCAGCCTGACCGCCCCGCCGGCCGCGGCCTGCAGCTGCACGCCAGCCCGGTGAAGCAGTTCGCCGCCGCCAGCGGCCTTGGGCCAGTGCTGCAGCCGCGCTCGCTGCGCCGCCAGGGCAAGTACCCGGAAGACGCCGCCGCGGCCATCGACGCGCTCGCCGGCACTGCGCCCGACGTGATGGTGGTGGCCGCCTACGGCCTGATCCTGCCGGCCGAGGTGCTGGCCCTGCCGCGCCTGGGCTGCCTGAATATCCACGGCTCGCTGCTGCCGCGCTGGCGCGGCGCGGCGCCGATCCACCGCGCCATCGAGGCGGGCGATGCCGAGACCGGCATCACGCTGATGCAGATGGACGAAGGCCTGGACACCGGCGACATGCTCACGCGCGCGGCCGTGCCGATCGGCCCGGACGACACCACCGGCACGCTGCACGACACGCTGGCCGCGCTGGGCGCGCGCATGACCGTGGCAGCGCTGCAGGAGCTCGCCGCCGGCCGCGCGCTGGCCGCCACGCCGCAGCCGGCCGAAGGCGTCACCTACGCCGAGAAGATCGCCAAGGACGAGGCCCCGCTGGACCTGCGCCGCCCGGCCGCGGCGCTGGCCAACCAGGTGCGCGCGTTCAACCCCTTCCCGGGCGCGACGGTGCAGGTCGGCGATACCGTGATCAAGTGCTGGCAGGCCGTGCCGCTGGCCGCCGCCAGCAGCCTGCCGCATCCGCCCGGCACAGTGCTGGCGGCCGACGCCGCCGGCGTCCTCATCGCCTGCGGCGAGGGCAGCGCACTGCAGGTCACCGAGCTGCAGAAGCCGGGCGGGCGCCGCCAGCCGGCGCAGCAGTTCCTGCAGGCCCTGCCGCTGCCGCCGGGCACGCGCTGCGCGGTACCCGGCAACGGCGCCGCGCAGGCATGATCGGACGGGCCTTGGCCGCACATGGCGGCATAAGTGCCGGCGGCACCGCCCCGGCCGGCGCAAGCGGCCACGGCTCCCCCCTGAAACCGTTGAACAGCCGTTGAATTTTCGGGTATCGCCCCCTATCTAACGGTCATCGCGTCCGCTTTCCCCCGGGACGCGGCTCACGATTACACGGAGATCACCGCAATGTTCAACTGGGTCAAGACCTTCATGCTGATGGCGGCCATCACGGCGCTGTTCATCGTCATCGGCGGCATGATCGGCGGGCGCAGCGGCATGATGATGGCGCTGCTGCTTGCGCTGGGCATGAACTTCTTCTCCTACTGGTTCTCGGACAAGATGGTCCTGCGCATGTACAACGCGCAGGAAGTCGACGCCGGCAGCGCGCCGCAGTTCTACGGCATGGTGCAGGACCTGGCGCAGCGCGCCGGCCTGCCGATGCCGCGCGTGTACCTGATCAACGAAGACGCGCCCAACGCCTTTGCCACCGGCCGCAACCCGGAGCACGCCGCGGTGGCGGCCACCACCGGCATCCTGCGGGTGCTGTCCGAGCGCGAACTGCGCGGCGTGATGGCGCATGAGCTGGCGCACGTGCGCCACCGCGACATCCTGACTTCGACCATCGCCGCCACCATGGCCGGTGCGATCTCGGCGCTGGCCAACATGGCGATGTTCTTCGGCGGCCGCGACGAGAACGGCAACCGCAGCAACCCGATCGCCAGCATTGCCGTGGCAATCCTGGCCCCGCTGGCGGCATCGCTGATCCAGATGGCAATCTCGCGCGCACGTGAATTCGAAGCCGACCGCGGCGGCGCCGAGATCAGCGGCGACCCGCAGGCACTGGCCAGCGCACTGGACAAGATCCACCGCTACGCCCAGGGCATCCCGTTCCAGGCGGCCGAAGAACACCCGGCCACGGCGCAGATGATGATCATGAACCCGCTCTCGGGCGGCGCCATCGCCAATTTGTTCTCGACCCACCCGGCCACCGAGGAGCGCATCGCGCGCCTGATGCAGATGGCCCAGACCGGCACCTATCCCGCCTGAGCGGCCGGAAATCCGGGGCAGGGCCCCCGCACAGGGTAAACTGCCCGCTGTTCCGCATGGACCGGCGGGCTTTTTTTGTGCCCGCGCCGGCCTGCTTCCCGATTCCAACGCCTGACCCGCCGCCTGACCGATATGCGCCTGCCTCCCGATTCGCTTGCCTTCCAGATGCTTGGCGCCGCCGCCGCGGTGCGCGCCGTCAGCGAAGGCACAGCCTTGCCCCAGGCGATCGAGGACGCCGCCGCGCAGCTGCGGCTGGACCGCGTGCAGGATGCCGCCACGCGCGGCGCGCTGCAGGACATCGCCTATCGCACCATGCGCCAGTTCGGTACGGCACGCGCACTGGTGACAAAGCTGGTCACGCGCCCGCCGGGCGCGCAGGTCGATTCGCTGCTGGCGGTGGCGCTGGCGCTGCTGCTGGAACACGCACCGGGCCCGCGCGACAAGCAGGACGGCGCGGACGCCGGCCGCCCGGGCTACAGCACCTTCACCGTGGTCGACCAGGCGGTCAGCGCCGCCGCCTCCGAACCCAAGACTGCGCATGCGCGCGGCCTGGTCAACGCGGTGCTGCGCCGTTTCCTGCGCGAACGCAAGGCGCTGCTGGCCGAGGTCAACCGCGACGAGCAGGCGCGCTGGAACCTGCCGCCGTGGTGGCTGCGCATGCTGCGCGAGGCCTACCCGGACCAGTGGATGGCCCTGGCCGCCAGCGCCAACGTGCGCCCGCCGATGACGGTGCGCGTCAACACCGCGCGCGTGTCCGTGCAGCAGTACCAGACCGATCTTGCCAACGCCGGCCTGGCTGGCCATGTGGTCGGCCCGCAGGCCGTGCGCCTGGTGCGCGCGGTGCCGGTGACGCAGTTGCCGGGCTTTGCCGAAGGCGTGGTCTCGGTGCAGGATGCCGGCGCACAGCTGGCCGCGCCGCTGCTCGAGGTGGCCGACGGCATGCGCGTGCTGGATGCCTGCGCGGCGCCCGGCGGCAAGACCGGGCACCTGCTGGAACTGGCCGATATTGAAGTCACCGCGGTGGAAAGCGACCCGCAGCGCACCACCCGCATCGCCGAGAACCTGGCGCGCCTGGGCAAGCAAGCCAGGATCGTGGTCGGCGATGCCAGCCGGCCCGCCGACTGGTGGGACGGCCAGCCCTTTGACCGCATCCTGGCTGACGTGCCGTGCTCGGCTTCGGGCATTGTGCGGCGCCATCCCGATATCCGCTGGCTGCGCCGCGAGACCGATATTGCCAAGCTCATCACCGAGCAGCGCCGCATCGTCTCGCAACTGTGGCCGCTGCTCAAACCGGGCGGCATCCTGGTCTATGTCACCTGTTCAATTTTCCCAACGGAAGGCGAGGAGCAGGCGCGCTGGTTTGGTGCACAGCTGGCAGATGCGATACGATTGCAGGCGCCGGGGCAGCTGCTGCCCGGCACCCATGCCACGCAAGCCGCCGGCGCCAATGGCGAAAAGGACGCCACTGCCGGCACCAGCCTGCCGTCGGATCACGATGGCTTCTTCTACGCCCGCTTCCAGAAACGCGCCTGATCTGATCCGATGCTGAGCACGCCGCGCCTGTCAGACTTCCGCGTCATGGTGGACACGAACGTGGACACTGCCGCGGACCGGGCGTGCCTGCATCTGCGCCCCGGCGGCGCGGGCAGGCGTGGCCTGCTGGCGCGGTGGTGGCTGGCACTGGTGCTGGCGCTCGCCTCGCTACTGTGGCTGCCGCCCGTCGCGCGCGCGCAGGTCATCGAGGCCACCGAGGCGCGCATCGAATTCCAGGACGGCGGCTTCGAGCTCGCCGCCAGCTTCGACTTCGACCTGCCGCCCGCGCTGGAAGACGCGTTGCACAAGGGCATCTCCCTCTATTTCGCGGTCGACTTCCAGCTCTCGCGCTCGCGCTGGTACTGGTTCGACGACAAGCCGGTCAACACCACCCGCAGCGTGCGCCTGTCGTACCAGCCGCTGACGCGCCAGTACCGTGTCTCCACCGGCGGCCTGCAGCTGCCGTTCACGCGCCTGAAGGGCGCGCTGCAGTTCATCCAGCGCGTGCGCGGCTGGCGCGTGTTCGAGCGCAATGTGGTCAAGCCGGGCGAGACCTACCACGCGGAAGTGCGCATGCGGCTGGACCTGTCGCAACTGCCCAAGCCGTTCCAGATCAACGCCGTCAACACGCGTGAATGGAACCTGGCCTCCGACTGGCGGCGCTTCGCCTATACGGTGCCGACGGACCTGAACGCAGCGCCCCCACCTCCGCTGCCCGCAGCGCCGCCGCCCGCGCCGGCCCCAGGCCCCGCATCGCCGGCGCTGCCGGCCTCGCCCGCCGTACCCGCGCCTGCGTCGGCGCCTGCCGCTGCCATTGACGCACGCGGCCTGACCATGCAGACGGTGTCGTACGGACTGTCGCCCGCACTGCTGCTGCAGCCCGCCTCGAGCCAGCCATGAGCAACTCGCTGTGGGACAGCCGGTTCCGGCGCGTGCTGTACCGCGTCGTGGCCGGGATCATCGTCTTCCTGGCACTGGTGCTGGTGGGCCTGCTGGCCGGCGCATCGGCCAACACCGAATTCTTCGATCGCTATTTCACGCTGCTGTTCAAAGTGAACCTGGTGATCGGCGCGCTGCTGGTGCTGATCGTGGGTGCGCTGGCGCTGACGCTGTGGCTGCGCTATCGCCGCGGCAAGTTCGGCACGCGGCTGATGACCAAGCTCGCCGTGTTCTTCGGCGTGGTGGGCGTGCTGCCCGGCGTGCTGATCTACCTGGTATCGCTGCAGTTCGTCTCGCGCAGCATCGAGTCCTGGTTCGACGTGCGCGTGGAAACCGCGCTCGAGGCGGGCCTGAACCTGGGCCGCTCCACCATCGACAGCTCGCTCGCCGACCTGCAGGTCAAGGCACGCCTGATGGCCGAGCAGCTCGCCGGCGCCTCCGGCGTGGCCACTTCGCTGCAGCTGAACCGGCTGCGCGAGCAGTATGGCGTCCAGGAAGCCGCCATCTTCACCGGCAGCGGCCGCGTGCTGGCCACGGCGTCCAGCAACTACGCGTCGCTGGTGCCGGACCTGCCTTCGGGCGTGCTGGCCGAACAGGCGCGGCTGGCCGGCGGCTACGCGGCGGTGGAGGGCGGCACCGACCCGTCGGGCGACGGCAGCCCGAGCCCCGAACGCGTCGACAGCAGCCACCTGTACCGGCTGCGCGTGATCATTCCGCTGGGCGCCAGTCCAACCGCGGCACAGGATGACGCCGCAGGCGGCAGCGCCCCGCGCGCGCTGGCCAAGCCGCCGCGCTGGGCCGGCTCCGGCCTGTCCGTGGAGCGCCGCCCGGAGGAATCGCCGTCGAGCGGCTTCGGCCTGGTCGGCGAGACCGTGCGCGAGGAACGCTACCTGCAGGTGCTGCACCCCGTGCCGGCGGTGCTCGCGCGCAATGCCGACGAGGTCCAGCGCGCGTACCAGGAATACCAGGAGAAAGCGCTGGGCCGCACCGGCCTGCGCAAGATGTATATCGGCACGCTGACGCTGACGCTGTTCCTGGCCGTGTTCATCGCGGTGATGCTGGCGCTGCTGCTGGGCGGGCAATTGGCGCGGCCGCTGCTGATGCTGCTGCAGGGGACCAAGGAAGTGGCCGAGGGCGACCTCTCACCCAAGCGCGAACTGAAAAGCCGCGACGAGCTCGGCATGCTCACGCAGCAGTTCAACCAGATGACGCGACAGCTGGCCGAGGCGCGGCTGGCGGTGGAAGAGAACCGCACCGCGCTCGAGCAATCGAAGGCCTACCTGGAAAGCGTGCTGCAGAACCTGACCGCCGGCGTGCTGGTGTTCGACCGCCGCTTTGTGCTGATTACCGCCAATCCGGGCGCGGAGCGCATCTTCCGCCAGCCGTTCGGCGCGGTGCTGGGCCTGCCGGTTGAGCAGATCCCTGGCATGGGGCCGTTCGGCGAGATCGTGCGCCAGGCCTTCTCGGACCAGAACACCAGCGAGGTGCTGGGCGGCGCCGAGCACTGGCAGAAGCAGATCGAGCTGCCGCAGGGCGAGGAACAGCCGCTTACGCTGCTGGTGCGCGGCGCACGCCTGCCCGGCTGCGAGCGCGATGAGCCCGGCTACGTGATCGTCTTCGACGATATCTCCGATGTGATTTCCGCTCAACGCTCGGTGGCCTGGGGCGAGGTGGCACGGCGCCTTGCGCACGAGATCAAGAACCCGCTGACGCCGATCCAGCTCTCGGCCGAGCGCCTGCAGATGAAGCTCTCGCCCAAGCTCGAAGGCACCGACGCCGATGTGCTCAAGCGTGGCGCGGCCACCATCGTCAACCAGGTGGCCGCGATGAAGCGCATGGTCGATGACTTCCGCGACTACGCGCGCACACCGCCCGCGGTGCTGCAGTCGCTGCAGCTCAACAGCCTGGTGGCGGAAGTGCTGCACCTGTATGGCATCGATGATCCCGCGGTGCACGAGCATCCGGTGATTCATCCGACGCTGGGCACCGCGCTGCCCGAGATCAAGGGCGATCCGACGCAGTTGCGCCAGGTCATCCACAACCTGCTGCAGAACGCACAGGATGCCGCCACCGAGAACGTCGCGGCCGGTAGGGCGGCGCCCCATATCACTCTGAACACCGAGACTGTAGAATACAAAGATTCTGCCGGCGAAAACCGGCAGGCCGTCAAGCTCACCATTGCGGACAATGGTCCCGGTTTTGCGCCACGAATCCTGAGCCGTGCGTTCGAGCCCTACGTGACCACGAAAGCCAAGGGCACGGGCCTGGGGCTCGCGATGGTAAAGAAGATCATTGACGAACACGGCGCGCGAATCGAGATGCGCAATCGCATGGAAGGTGCGGAGATCGTCGGTGCACAGATCTCGATCCTGTTCGTTAAACTGACATAGTCAACAATGGCGTCCGGTCCCGGAACGCTGCGGTGGGGTTAAGAGGGGAAGTATGGCAACGATCCTCGTAGTCGATGACGAAATGGGAATCCGGGAGCTGCTCTCGGAGATCCTCAGCGACGAAGGCCACGTGGTTGAACTCGCGGAGAACGCGCTGCAAGCGCGCGAATACCGCGCGGCGGGTACGCCCGACCTCGTGCTGCTCGATATCTGGATGCCCGATACCGATGGCGTGACCCTGCTCAAGGAATGGTCCGCGCAGGGACAGCTGACGATGCCCGTCATCATGATGTCGGGCCACGCCACCATCGACACGGCGGTCGAGGCGACCAAGATCGGCGCGCTCAATTTCCTTGAGAAGCCGATCGCACTGCAGAAGCTGCTGTCCGCGGTCGAGCAGGGCCTGGCCCGCGGCATCGAACGCCCGCGCAGCAGCTCGGCCACCACCACTGCCCCCGCCACGGTCCCGTCTGCCGAACCCGGTTCGTCAGACATCGTGCCCGAGGCCACTGCCGAGGCCGCCCCCAACGGCAGCCCCGCGCGCGTGCCCGAGGCCGAGATGCAGTTCTCCTTCGACATGCCGCTGCGCGAAGCGCGCGACCTGTTCGAGCGCGCCTACTTCGAATACCACCTGCTGCGCGAACACGGCAGCATGACCCGCGTGGCCGAGAAGACCGGGCTGGAGCGCACCCACCTGTACCGCAAGCTCAAGCAGCTCGGCGTCGAACTGGGCCGCAACAAGCCCGAGCCGGCCGAGCAATGAGGCTGTGACGCACATGACGCTTGACTGACCAAAAAAGTCCAGTTATAGTTTCCCTTCTTTGGCCCGGTAGCTCAGTCGGTAGAGCAGAGGATTGAAAATCCTTGTGTCGGCGGTTCGATTCCGTCCCAGGCCACCAGAACAAGAAAAGCCCGGCTCCCGCAAGAGCCGGGCTTTTTGCTTTGTGGCATCGCATAGGCAGATTTGTGTACAGGCAGCGCTGGGCCCTGTGAACCGGCGTTGGTAACCCGCCGCGAGGTACTGAACCATGTCGACGAAACGCAAAATCCATATCCCATCTGATGCCGAGGACAAGGCGCTGACGCTTGCCGCGCGCGCGGACGCGGACAACCCCCCGCTCACCGCCCGGGAACTGGCCCGCATGCGGCCGGCGCGGGAAATCCTGCCGAGACTGGTAGGGGATAAGATGGCCCTGGTCATGCTGCAGCCCCGCTGCCGGCGTGCTTGACCAACGCGCAACAGCCAACCCAGAAGTAAATATCTTCTACTTGGCAGCCGATATATGTATCTCTACGATGGCCTGACGCGCTGCCGCCCGGCGGCGCGGACCGAGCCGGCCAAGCCGCACCCATAACGCGGACAGCTGGTCCAGGGCTTACTTTCTTACCGGGGGGTCTGATGGATACGTTGATCGGGACAGACAACCGCTGGCCGCCGCAGACTGCGGGCGAAGAGCGCGGATTGTGGAAGAGCACCATGGCCGCGGCCAGCCACGCGCTGGGGGCGGCGGGGCGGGTGCAGCAGGCGGTCTCGCAGACGCTGAAGCTGCAGCACAAGATCCGCGCGCTGCGCGACGAGCTGCACCAGATGGAGGCCGAGCGCGACGTCTACCGCGAGCTGCATGCGCGCACGGTCGAGGAGCTGCACCAGGCGATCGACCGCAGCCCGGCAGAGATCCGGCGGCTGCGTGCGGAGACCGAGGCCATGCAGGTGCGCCACCGCGCCTACAAGCTGCTGGTGCAGCACTACATGCGCCTGGGCACGCCGATCGATCCCGGGGTCTTTGCCGAGCAGCGCAGCCGCGTGCAGCAGCACATCCTGTTCCAGCGCCGCAAGGGCATTCCGGTGGCACAGATCCGCGTCGAGGACATCGCGTTCCTGCTGCGCTGAGGCGCGCTGCAGCCGTCAAGCCATGCGCTTTGCCGCGATGGGCCAGGCTGCACTAACATGGCGGCAGCGATGCATCCCGCACTCGCATCCGACACTGCCAGGCCACCATGTTCGACATCCAGAACTACACCAGCTTCGTGCTCGCCATCCTGGTGTTCCAGCTGATCCCCGGCCCGGGCACGATCGCCATTCTCAACGCCACCGCGCGCAATGGCATGGCGGCCGGCATGGGCGCGGTCTGCGGCACGCTGCTGGGCGACCTTGTGTACATGCTCGCCGCGGTGGCGGGGCTGGCGGCGGTGATGCAGGCCAATCCGCTGCTGTTCCACGGCTTGCAATGGTTCGGTGCCGCGTACCTGTGCTGGATGGGGGTGCAGCTGCTGCGTACACGCTTTGCCGCGGACGCCGGCGTGCCCGAGCCGCGCAAGTCCACGCGCGTATACCTGCGCCAGGGCTTCACGGTGAGCCTGACCAACCCCAAGGTAGTGCTGTTCTTTGTCGCGTTCTTCCCGCTGTTCCTGCGCCCGGATGCGTCGCCGGCCACGCTGGCGGCGATGATGGCCCACGTCACGGTGCTCAGCCTTGCCTACCAGGCGGCGCTGGTGCTGGCGGGCAACGCGGTGGCCAGCCGGCTGCGGGCGCTGCCGTTCGCGCGCACGCTGGCAACGCGACTGGCCGGGATCGCGCTGGTCGGCTTCGGCCTGCGGCTGGCGGCCAGCAACCGGTAACGGCCCGCGGCCAGCGCCGCGATTCGATACCGCGCGTCTGCACACAACAAAGCGGCCACGCATTGACGCGCTCCGTGCACGAACGGAACACTGTCGCGTCCGCGCTCACCGCATGTGCGCGGGCTTGCTACTGAACCGCCACCGTTCGAGGCGTCGTCTCAGGCGACGTTGTCCATCTTGCCGCTGCACGTTTTCCTTACTGCCTTTGCCGCGATCTCGCGGTCGCTCTCGTATCCCGTTCGTTGCTCCGCTTTATCGCTGCCGCGCGCCGTCAACGGAGCGCAGCGATGAGTACGCTCGTACGCCGCCTGGTGGCCGAAGGCCTGGGCACGGCCCTGCTGGTGGCGATCGTGGTGGGCTCCGGCATCCGTGCCGAGCGCCTCGCCGCAGGCGACACCGCGCTGGCGCTGCTGGCCAATTCGCTGGCCACCGGGGCTGGGCTGGTGGCGCTGCTGGTGTCGCTGGGCCCGGTGTCGGGCGGCCATTTCAATCCGGTGGTGAGCCTGTCGGCGCTGCTGCAGGGCACGCTGCCGCCGCGCGATGCGCTGCGCTATGTGCTGGTGCAGGTGGCGGGCGGAGTCTGCGGCGTGCTGGCCGCCCATGCGATGTTCGGCGAGCCGGCGCTGGCCTGGTCGGCGCAGAGCCGCACCGGCGCGGCGATGTGGTGGAGCGAGTGCGTGGCCACCTTCGGCCTGGTCGGCGTGGGCATCGGCACGCTGCACAGCCGGCCGCAGCTGGTGCCGTTCGTGGTGGCAGGCTATATCACCGCGGGCTACTGGTTCACGTCGTCGACCTCGTTTGCCAACCCGGCGCTGACCATCGCCTGCGCGCTGACCGATACCTTCACCGGGATCCGGCCGCAAGACGTGCCGGGCTTCGTGCTGGCCCAGATCGGCGGCGGGCTGGCTGCCACGCTGCTGTTCCACTGGCTGTGCCGCAAACCCGCTGCGGCCGCCACGGCGCAGGCCGACTGGCGCGCTGCGCCCGCCAGCGCCCCTACCAGCGCCGATTGAGCTGCACGCCGAAGATCGAGCCGCTCGCCTGCGAGGCCCACGCGTCGGCCGGCGCAGTGTAGCCGATGCCGTCGACGTCGCTGGCACGGCTATAGGTGTAGAAGGCGCGCAGGTTGGCATTGCCGGCCGACTTGCCCAGCGTCAGCGTGGGCGCCACGGTCAGCGCGGTGCGCTGGCCGCTGACGCCGAAGCCGGACGAGATCTGGTCGTGCGAGACCTCGAAGTTCAGGCGGAACTGGTTGCTGGCCACGTAAGCAGGACGCAAGCGCGTGGTGGTCCACTGCAGCGTGCCGACCGGCGACCGGTCGAACTGCAGGCTTTGCTCCACCGCGCCGCTCAGCCCTGAACGGCCCCTCCATTCCATCGATTCCGCCACGCGCGTGCGCGACAGCGCCGGTCCCATGCCGGTGTAGCCGGTCATGGCGTTGCGCGATCCCGATCCGAACTGCACCCCGAACCGGTTGGTGCCGTACAGCACGCCTTTCTGCTCATGCAACGCAGACGCCCACCATGCACCGCCGGGGTCCTGCACCAGCGGCTGCGCCTCCACCCGCGTGAAGCCGAGCTGGATCGAACCCTGTTCGTTGGTGTTGATGGGCGCGGTGCGCAGCGAGTGGTAGCTGGGCAGGTTCTGGCCGTTCTGGTCGGCGCGCGCGGTGTACTGGTAGCTCAGGCCGATATCGCCGATCACCTTGGCGTTGTCGATGCCGAAGCGCATCGCCGTGGAATTGGGCGGCAGCAGGCCGGACGACAGCAGGAACGGCGCATTGTCGCGCCGGCCGGCCCACATGGTGGCGCCGTCCAGCACCGCCAGGCCGCTGACGGCGGTATAGAACTGCGGCACCAGGGCGTAGGGATCGATCGCCGCGGGGCGGCCATTGACCGTGGTGGCGTCGGTGCCGCGCGCCTGCGCGATCAGCATCACCTGCGCGCCGCCATCCAGGTCCAGCACCGATTCGCGGATCTTGACCTCGCCGGCGCTGCGGCAGGCCAGGCCGTTGCCGATGCCGGTGGAAAGTGCGCCGCCGGGGCAGGCGCGCATGGTGGCCGGGCGTTCCTCGGCCGCGGCGCGGCCGCTGTAGCCGAGGCGCCACACGGAATCCCCGGCGGGGTCGTCGGCGGGCAGCTGCGAGTGCAGTACCGGCGGGGCGTCCGGCGGTATGCCACCGGTGGTGCTGTCCGCCGGCTCGGCGGGCGCCTCGGCCTGGAACTGGCCGAGCCGGGGCGGGAACAGCACCAGTGGCGGCGGCGGCTGGGGTGGCGGTTCAGGCGGTCCGACGAAGCTCGGGTCGGCAGCGGAGCTGGTGCCGGCCAGGGTTGCCGGCGCGCTGCCGTCAGGCTGCACGCCGGGCTGGGCAGCCGGCTCGCCCGTGGTACCTGGCGCCGGTGCCGCTGGCACGGTCACGCTGGCCGCGGGTGCCGCTTCGCCGGCGATCAGCGCCGCCAGCGGATCCTCCGTGCTTGCCGTGGCCGGCGTGGCAGGCTCGGCGGCTTGCGCCGAACCAGCGGTCACCACCGGCGGCACCGCCGGGCGCGGTTCGATGCGGGGCGGCGGGGTGGTCGCGCTGGTCGTCGCATCCCCGGTCTGCGCGCACGCGACCAGGCCCCACGCGGCCAGCACGGCAAAACCGAGGCGGCGCAGGGGCAGGCCACCGCGTCCGGCAGGGCCGGGACAAAGCGGGATGGCGGGAATCCGACGAGAGACTGGCGGCAATTCGGACAGCAATTCAGTCAAGCAACATCGATGGCCGGAGCAGGCAAGGGCTCCGGAGGCGGGACTGTTTTTTATCAGCCGACCCATTTGACCGCAAGCCGGGTTACAAAATCCATCACACTGTGCGCCGTCTCACAATGCGAAAAACCCCCGGATATGTCGCGATTGACTAGCGAAAACCCGCACTTGCGCGATACCCCGTGGCGAAAGAGCCACCGCTATAATCGGCTGGCTTGTCTTTCGGGTAAGACAGCCCTTTGCCGTGGCCCGCGTCCGGCGCCAGGCATGCTGGGCACGCCGCCGTGCCCGTTCGCAACAGGCACAGCGTTGCGCAAGCCGCTGTACCCCGGCGGCTGGTGCGTCACGGTCCGGCGCGCGGCATCATGCAAGCCGCGAGCCTGCATCCGAATCAATATCTATAAGAGGAGAAGTGGAGATGGAACGTCGTTCCTTTCTGTTGAAAGCGTCGGCCGTGGCCGCCACCGGGGCACTGGCCGCGTGCGGCAAGGGTGAAGAGAAGGCTGCACCTGCCGCCGCCAGCGGGCCGGCAGCGCCGGCCGTGGTCGGCAGCAACCCGGCCGTGGAATGGCGCCTGGCCTCGAGCTTCCCCAAGTCGCTCGACACCATCTTCGGCGGTTCCGAACTGCTGTCGGCCCGCGTCAAGGAACTGACCGACGGCAAGTTCAACATCAAGGTCTTTGCCGCCGGTGAAATCGTGCCGGGCCTGCAGGTGCTGGACGCGGTGCAGAACAACACCGTGCAGATAGGCCACACCGCCGGCTACTACTACTTCGGCAAGAACCCGACGCTGTGCTTCGACACCACGGTGCCGTTCGGCCTGACCGCACGCCAGCAGAACGCCTGGATGATGCAGGGCAACGGCATGAAGCTGATGCGCGAGTTCTTCAAGGAATACAACGTCGTCAATTTCCTGGGCGGCAACACCAATGCACAGATGGGCGGCTGGTTCCGCAAGGAAATCAAGACCGTGGCCGACCTGCAGGGCCTGAAGTACCGCATCGCCGGCTTTGCCGGCGTGGTGCTGTCGCGCCTGGGCGTGGTGCCGCAGCAGATCGCCGGCGGCGACATCTACCCTGCGCTGGAAAAGGGCACCATCGATGCAGCCGAGTGGGTGGGCCCGTACGATGACGAGAAGCTGGGCTTCTACAAGGTGGCGCCGTACTACTACTACCCGGGCTGGTGGGAAGGCAGCGCGCAGCTGTCGTTCTACGCCTCGGCCACCGAGTACGAGAAGCTGCCGGCGCTGTACAAGCGCGCGCTGGAAACCGCCACCATCGAGGCGCACACCAACATGATGGCCAAGTACGACACGGTCAACCCGCAGGCGCTGGCCCGCCTGCTGGAAAACGGCGTCAAGCTGCGCCCGTTCTCCAAGGAGATCATGGAGGCCTGCTTCAAGGCGACCCAGGAATCCTACGCCGACGAAACCGCCAAGAACCCGTCGTTCAAGAAGATCTACGACGACTGGCGCGTGTTCCGCAACAACCAGGCCGCCTGGTTCAACGTGGCCGAGCAGGGCTTCGCGCAGTTCAGCTTCGCGCGCAAGCTGTAAGCGGCACACTGCCCCGGGCCGCACGGGGCTTGCCGCAAACCCCATGTTCCCTCGGGAGCATGGGGTTTTTTGTTGGCCACGGCAGGCGGGCGCCCGCCGGGCGGGGATCGCGCGGCGCCGGTAGAATCGCCGGCATCTACCGGAAATCCCTATGCAACTCGGCATTCTCTACGCCCTCCTGGCCTACATCATCTGGGGGCTGCTCCCGCTCTATATCAAATCGCTGCCCGGCATTGCGCCGCTGGAGATCCTGCTGCACCGGATGGTGTGGTCGCTGGTATTCCTCGGCCTGATCCTGACCTGGCGGCACCAGTGGGCGTGGCTCGGCCGGGTGCTCAGGGACCGGCGCCTGCTGCTGTCGTTCGGCGCCAGCGCGGCGCTGCTGTGCGCCAACTGGTTCCTCTACATCTGGGCGGTGTCGGCCAACCGCGTGGTCGATGCCAGCCTGGGCTACTTCATCAACCCGCTGTTCAGCGTGCTGCTGGGCGTGGTCTTCCTGCACGAGCGGCTGCGCCTGGTGCAATGGCTGTCGATCGCGGTAGCCGCGGCCGGTGTGGCCTGGCTGACGGTGGCGGCAGGCCAGCTGCCGTGGATCGCGCTGGGGCTGGCGGCCAGCTTCGGCGGCTATGGCCTGCTGCGCAAGACCGGCGCGCTGGGTGCGCTGGAAGGGCTGTCGCTGGAGACGCTGCTGCTGTTCCCGCTGGCCGCGGCGGCACTGGCCTGGCTGTTCGCGACCGGCCAGGACAGCTTCACCCACGCAGCGCCGGGTACGCAGTGGCTGCTGCTGCTGGCCGGGCCGGTCACGGCGGTGCCGCTGCTGTTCTTTGCGGCCGGCGCGCGGCGCATTCCGCTGTCGTTGCTGGGCCTGCTGCAGTACACCGGGCCGACGCTGCAGCTGCTGCTGGGCGTGTGGCTGTGGAACGAGCCGTTCCCGGCGCAGAAGCAGGTCGGCTACGCGCTGATCTGGCTATCGCTGGCCTTGTATGCAGCCGAGGGGCTATGGATGAATACGCGGCAGAAGCCCGCTATCATCCAGTCGATCAATGAAACCAACTAGAAATCAACTCATTTCATTTGTCACACGCATAACTGATACGGTGCCTGGCCACCATGTCTGCCCCGCCTGATGCCACCCCCGCAGTCCAGCGCAAGATCATCCATTGCGACTGCGACTGTTTCTACGCCTCGGTCGAGATGCGCGACGACCCCTCGCTGCGCGGCCGCCCGATGGCCGTGGGCGGCTCGCCCGACCGGCGCGGGGTGATTGCCACCTGCAACTATGAAGCGCGCGCCTTTGGCGTGCGTTCGGCGATGCCGTCGGCGCAGGCGCTCAAGCGTTGCCCGGACCTGCTGATCGTGCGCCCGGCGATGGACAAGTACCGCGAGGTCTCGCGCCGGATCTTCGCGATCTATCGCGAATACACCACGCTGGTCGAACCGCTGTCGCTGGACGAAGCCTACCTGGACGTGAGCCTTTGCACCCGCCACGCCGGCAGCGCCACCCGCATCGCCGAGGAAATCCGCCAGCGTGTGCGCGATGAAGTGGGCGTGACGGTATCGGCCGGGGTGGGGCCGAGCAAGTTCGTGGCCAAGATCGCCAGCGACTGGAACAAGCCCGACGGGCTGTTCGTGGTCAAGCCGGCGGCGGTCGATGGCTTTGTCGCCGCGCTGCCGGTGGAACGCATCCACGGCGTAGGCAAGGTCACCGCGGCCAAGCTGCGGCGCCTGGGTGCCGGGACCTGCGGCGACCTGCGGCCGTGGTCGCCGGACCGGCTGCACCGCGAGTTCGGCGTCTTCGGGGCGCGGCTCTACAAGCTGTGCCGCGGGGTCGACGAGCGCGAGGTCACGCCCGAGCGCGAGCGCAAGTCGATCAGCGTGGAAGAGACCTATGCCGACGACCTGCCCGACCTGCAGGCCTGCATGGCCGAGCTGGAACCGCTCATCGCCATGCTGGAAGCCCGCATTGAGCGGGCTCAGGCACACGACACCATCGACAAGCTGACCGTGAAGCTGCGCTTCTCTGACTTCCGCCAGACCACGGTGGAATGCCGCGGCCACGCGCCGGACCGCACCGTCTACGCGCGCCTGCTGGCTGAGGGCCATGCGCGCCGGGGCTTGCCAGTGCGGCTGCTGGGGGTGGGGGTAGGGACCAGCGACCGGGATACGTCGCAGCTGGAACTGTTCGACTGAGCGCAGGATTATTCGAGCGAATAATCAACGCACCTTAAATAATGGTGTATTGATAAATCGCATCAATAGCCAAGCTATTGCAGGTCGTTGCGCATCACCAGCAGCCACGGCATATGCGAATTGGTGACGCCGTCGAGCCGGCCCGAATCGCCCAGCTCGATCTCCTCCATCGACACCGACTGCTGGACATTGCCGCCGATGGCACGCACCACGCGCGTGGCCGGATCCACGCCGACCACGATGTCGCAGTGCATAGGGGTGGTGCCGAAGCCGATTTCGGCGATGTCCTCCAGATAGCGGTCGCGTCCGCGCCCGGCGCAGATGATGTCGCCGGGCCGGGGCATGGCGGGGACGGGCTCGATATGGAAGGCTGGCCTGGGCAGGATGCCGTCGCGGGCATCGACCACGTACATCGAGTGCGACTGCCCGGTCAGGAACTGGCGCTCGTCCAGCCCCGCCTTGCGCAGCACCCATGAGATAAACACCGCCGACCAGGCCCAGGATCCCTGCGTCACCTGCCGGCAGCCGGGCGCTTCGCCGACGATGCCCCAGTAGCGGCGCGCCAGCGAGCAGCCCAGGGGCGTGGCTTCCATGCCGGTGCCGTCCGGAAAGGACAGGCAGCTGGCGGCCGGTGGCGGATTGCCGTTGGTCTTGGATTCGGTATCGGTGGTGGCGGCAGCGGGTGCCCCGGCCTCCGCGGGGGACGGTGGCTGGGCCTCCGGGATCTCTGGCAGTGGCGCAGGCAGTTCCGGTGCGGGCACCGGGCTGTAGGTGACGCAGGAGGTGTCGTCCCGGCCCAGCCGCACCACCTGCCCGCCCCAGCGGGCCCATTCCTGCGTGGCGATCTCGACGATGCGTTCGCGCGGCGTGGCGCCCGGGCGCGTCACCGGCCTTTCGGTGTCGGGCAGCGCGCGCGCCTGCGGCCGCACCGGCTCGCTGACGGTGGTGCAGGCACTCAGCAGTGCCAGCGCCACGGCAACACAGGCCGCGCGCATGGTGCCTGCAGCCTGTGGAGAAAGCTGTGGAACCGGCTGTGGAAAGCGCTGTGCATAACGCTGTGGAGATCTGCGGCGCGGCGGACGGGCAAGCATGGAGGCCCCATGTGGCACGGCACCCGGTCCGGCCTGTCACGGCCACGGCTGGACGCCTGTTGGAAGACTTCGCGCGCGATCGCTCCGGCGACGGATTCAGCGATGCGGCGGATACTGCAGAAAATCAGCTTACCGCTGTGGATAACGTCCCCCGCCTGGCGCTCGCCTGCGCCCTCGGGCACCGGGCGGCGGCATGGCGGGGTCTGACAATTCGGGCCCTGCAGTGCAGCCCGTCAGGCTCACTGGTTGACAGCGTCCTTGAACTTCTGGCCAGCCTTGAACTTCACGGTCTTGGCTGCTTCGACCTTGATTTCTTCGCCGGTACGCGGGTTGCGCGCCATGCGCTCGCCACGCTCGCCCTTGCTGAACGTGCCAAAGCCGATGAGGCTCAGCGTTTCGCCCTTGGCCACGGCGTCCATGATGGCCGACAGGGTCACGTTCAGTGCCTGTTCCGCCTTGGACTTGGTCAGACCGTCCACCCCGGCTGCGATAGCGTCGATCAGTTCGGTTTTCGTCATGCTTCACTCCGTATCGAGTTGATAAAACACAGGCGTCCGCATGCCGGGCGGCCTGACTGGCACCGCTCCGGCAAAGACACCGCGGGCCACATGATACCGTGTCGGACAAGGCGCACCGGGAACAGATTGTTACCTGGCAGGTTCCGCGAGGCCGCGCCAGGCTGGGCTTCGCGGCAAATCGACGCAGCTGGGTACAGCCATCGCAAGCCGCGGAAGGTGACGAAAGCGTCCTAAGCTGACAGGCAGGGCCCCCAGGTCGCGCAGGCGAGATAGCGGGCGGGCCGCGTACCTAGCCTCTCACCCATCCCTCGCCAGAGGCCCTCAGAGGCCCTCTGCGCACGCGCAGGCGCATTGGACAGGGCTGGAGAGCGAGTGACGGCCAGAAACGCTTGCAGGCGCTCTGGCAGCCTCGGAGGCGCAGACTGCACTATGTTGCATGTTGTCGGATCATTGGGCTGGCGGCGAACCGAGCCGCTATTCGGCGCATGCATGGCACCTTGCCGGGGCGGTTTACGGGCCAGCTCCAGATCCTGCGGGCGGCGTATACGCGCAAGTCGGTGTGGTTGGGCGTATACGCCCGAGGTATACGCCGAATCTTCAAATCCAAAACCACAAAGCTTCGCGCTATCGCGACGTTTACAGTCCCGGCCATTTGGATGACGCCTTGGGGGCATTCTTTTGCTGACGCCGTTGGTTCGTTCTTTCGGTTTACCTTTTTCTTTCATGTATACAAATAGTAGTAGTAAGTAAACACCCGCCCCCGCTGTGGAAAACCACGTAAACGTCTTTCGGTTCAACGGTTTACGTAAACGAGAAGTGGTCGTATCCAATGTTGGTCGAGGTGGATGACTCAGCCATCCGGAGGAGGCCAGTGCCGCAAGCCCTCCGACTTATGCCTGAGGCATCCCCATGCCAGCCCCAGGCAGCCCACATCCAATCCGCGTGCTTGTCCACAGTTCGAGGCGGGGTTATCCACACGCGGGGACGTAAACGGGCGTCGCGGCTGAGGCGGAAATGGGGTGCCGTATACGTGTCAATCGCAACCAGGGCGTATACGGTGAGGTCGCCGGAAAGGGGGGTTACGTATACGTGTCACGGTTGCACCGGTATCATCCCCGATCGCGCCGGAACGGCCGGCACAGCGGGCCACTCAGGCAAACAGGCGACGAGCACGGAAAGGCAAATGGCGGACAAGGCAAAGCGCAAGGCAGCGGACGAGGGCAAGAAGAAGACGGCGAGCGACCGGATCGAGGTGCGCCAGTCAGGCGTGCACGGCAAGGGCGTCTATGCGATCGGCCAGATCGCCGAAGGCGAACGCGTGATCGAGTACAAGGGCGAGCACATTTCGTGGAAGAAGGCGCTGGAGCGCCATCCGCACGATCCCAGCGATCCCAACCACACTTTCTACTTCAGCCTGGACGACGGCAGCGTCATCGACGCCAAGTACGGCGGCAACCGCGCGCGCTGGATCAACCACGCCTGCGAACCCAACTGCGAAGCGCGCGAGAAAAAGGGCCGCGTCTTCATCCACGCGCTGCGCGACATTGCCGAGGGCGAGGAGTTGTTCTACGATTACGGCCTGGTCATCGACGCGCGCTATACCGCCAAGCTGAAGAAGGAGTTCGAGTGCCGCTGCGGCAGCCCGCAATGCCGCGGCACCATGCTGGCACCGAAAGAAAAGAAGAAGAAGGCCAAGTAAGGCGCGCGTCCCAACCCGCGCCTCCGCCAGCGCAGCGGCGGGTTCAGGCCACCGATCCTGGCGGTTCGCAGGGGATCCGGATCACGAAGCGCATGGTCGGCCGCCGTTCGGGCGCGCCGTCCGCGGCCGGGGTATCGCCGGCCGCACCTGGAACCGGCGGCACGTCCTCGATGCGGATGGTGCCCTGGTGCAGCGTCACGATCTCATGGACGATGGCCAGCCCCAGCCCGGCGCCGCCGCTATGGGCCGCCCGCCCGCCGCCCGGCTCAGGGGCGCGGTCGCCGCGGAAGAAGCGCTTGAAGACTTCCTCGCGCCGCTGCGGCGGGATGCCGGGGCCGTTGTCTTCCACCATCACCACCGCCATGCCGCGGTGACCCATGGCCTCGCCGCCGGCGCGCACCGTGATGCGCCCGCCCGCGGGCACGTACTTCACCGCGTTGTCGATCAGGTTGGACAGGGCCTCGCGCATCAGCAGCCGGTTGCCGCGCACCACCGCGGGCGCGCTGCCGGTGAAGGTGGGGCCGGGCAGGATCTCGAAGCCCAGGTCGATGCGTTGCGCCAGCGCCTGCGGCACCCACTCGGCGCCGATCTCGAAGGCCAGCTCGGCCAGGTCGAAGTGTTCCACCGGCCCGAGACGCTCCAGCGACAGCCCCGGCTCGGCGCGCGCCAGCGACAGCAACTGGTTGGACAGCCGCACCGCGCGGTCGGCGGCGGTCTGCACCTCGCGCAGCGCATGCCGGGCAACTTCCAGCGAATCGGCTTCCTGGGCCCGGTCGGCATGCAGCTTGACCGCGGTCAGCGGGGTGCGCAGCTGGTGCGCGGCATCGGCAATGAACTTGCGTTGCGCGTCGAGCGCGTCGCGCAGCCGCGCCAGCAGTGCATTGAGGCCGCGGATCAGCGGCGCCACCTCGGCCGGCACCTGGGTCTCGTCGAGCGCGGCGAGTGAGCGGGCAGTCTGCCGGTTGAGCTTGTCGGCCAGGATCTGCAGCGGCACCAGCTCTTCCTTGAGCACGTGCGACAGGATCAGGCTGCCGACCAGCAGCAGCAGGATCAGCGGCACCGACACCGACAGCAGGATCTCGTTGGCGGCGGTCTCGCGCCGGTCCAGCAGCTCCGCCACCTCCACCACGATCGGCCCGCGCGCGGGTTTGCCGGCCTCGCTGGTGCCGAGTTCGTCCACTGCGGCGCTGGGCAGCATCACCGGCAGCCGCACCGCGCGCACCTGGCGCCCGCTGAACCAGGCGTAGAACAGGCGCGCATCGTGCAGCGTGGTCTGGCCGGTGCCGTAGCCCAGCCAGGTGTCCATGCCGCCGATCAGCCCGTCGGGGCCATGGATGCGCCAGTAGATGCGGTCGGTGCCCTCGGCCTCGACCAGCGTCTGCGCGATCATCGGGATGTCGTGCTCCAGGCGCGGGCCGGCAATGCGGATCTGCTGGGCGATGTTGTTGGCCACGCCATACAGCGCGCGGTCGAACACCTGCGTGGTGTAGTGCGCCGCCAGCCAGTACGACAGCGAGCCGCTGGTCAGCACCAGTGCAAACAGCGGCGTGGCCAGAGCGCGCAGCAGGTGCGCGCGCAGGCTGATGTTGGAGCCGGGGCGGGACGCCTGGCGCGTCGCCGCGGGGGTGTCGCCGGCGGCGTCAGCGGTGGCGGAGGCCGGGGGCACGTTCCGCGTTGCGATGCGGGAGGCCGTGCGCCAGGAAACCCGGGAGGAGGTGCGGGAGCGAGGCCACATTGCCGGCTAGGCCGAAGGGCAGGGCCGCGTGTCGGATGACCGTGGCGGCCGGAGCGGTTTCATTGTCCGGCGCGGATCTGCAGCAGGTAGCCGAAGCCGCGCACGGTGACGATCTCGACATCGCTGTCCTCGAGCTTCTTGCGCACGCGGTGCACATAGACCTCGATCGCGGTGTCGCCCACGGTGTCGCCGCCTTCGCCGGCGGGGTGGGCAAAGGTGGCCAGGTGGTCCTGCAGCTGCGCCTTGCTGACCACGCGGCCCTGGCGCTGCAGCAGCAGTTCCAGCACCGCGAACTCGCGCGGCGACAGCTCCAGCGGGCGGGCGTCGATAAACATGCGGCGGTCGTTGCCCGACAGCCGCAGGCGCCCCAGGCGCACGTCGCGCTCGGGGGCGGCCTCGCCCTGCTGGCTGCGGCGCAGCAGCACGCGCACGCGCGCTTCCAGCTCGGGCAGGGCGAACGGTTTGATCAGGTAGTCGTCGGCGCCGGCGTTCAGGCCCGAGAGCTTGTCTTCCAGCTCGTCGCGCGCGGTCAGGATGATGACCGGGGTGGTGCGGTTGCGGGCGCGGTAGCGCGCCAGCAGGGTCATGCCGTCGATGCCGGGCAGGCCCAGGTCGAGGATGACCAGGTCGTGCTGCTCGCGCAGCAGGTGTTCGGTGGCATAGACGCCGTCGTGGACGACGCGCATCTGGTGGCCAGCGCGGGACAGGCCGGCTTCGACGCCGCTGGCAATCTGGCGGTCGTCCTCGATCAGCAGGATACGCATGGCGGCAGCTCGGGCAGGAAGTTGGGCATGGCTGGAGGGAAGGCCTCTTGGCGCACACGGGAGGTGCGGGCCTGCCGCAGATTGTACTAGGCGCGGGCCTCCGCTTCCTTACGGATTGCCTACAGCGGCCCGATCCGGCGCTGCCGCCGCGCCCGCGCTTAGTCGGTCACCGCGTCGGCGGCGCGCTCGATGAAGTGGGCCAGGTCGATATCGCGCTGGGTCAGGCCGTTGGCATCGTGCGTGGACAGCGTGATGTCGACCCGGTTGTAGACGTTGAACCATTCCGGGTGGTGGTCGGCCTTCTCGGCCTGGATCGCCACGCGGGTCATGAAGCCGAAGGCGGCATTGAAGTCATGGAAGGTGAAGCGCTTGAAGATCGCGTCGCGGTCCGGGACGGTGGTCCAGCCGGGCAGGTCTGCCAGCAGCGTGGCACGGGCTTGCGGGGAAAGCGGAGTCATAGGGGGCTCGATCTGGTCGTAACGAAAACGAAGGCCGCAAATCAATGCGGACAGCCGGCCCGCCCGCGCCGTGGCGGCGGGCATGCCGGCATTGTTTCACAAAGCGGGAAGCGGGGCAGGGCGCCCCGGGTTTGCCGGCAAGGGGCCGGATCAGATGTCTTCGGTATCGGCCCAGCCTTCGCGGGTGCCGACATTGAGCACCTGGTCGCCCGGGGCCACGTCGCCCGCGCCCAGCGTCGGCTGCGCGCGCAGTTCTTCGTACAGCGGCGCAAAGTCCGGCCGGGTGGCGTCGAACAGCTGTTCGAAGCTGTCGATCACGAAGTAGGTCTTCTGGAAGGTGTCGATGCGGTAGCGCGTGCGCATGATGCGGCGCACATCGAAGCCGATCCGGTTGGGGCTGGCCGAATCCAGGCTGTAGATCGACTCGCCCTGGCTCGACAGGATGCCCGCTCCGTAGATGCGCAGGCCCTGCGCGGTGCGGATCAGACCGAATTCAACCGTGTACCAGTACAGCCGCGACAGCATGTCCAGCGCGCCCAGCCCGTTCGCCTTCAGGCCGCCCTTGCCGTAGGCCTCCATATAGTCGGCAAAGACCGGGTTGATCAGCAGCGGCACATGGCCGAACACGTCGTGGAAGCAGTCCGGCTCCTGCAGGTAGTCCAGCTGCTCGGGCTTGCGCATCCACCAGCTGGCCGGGAAGCGGCGGTTGGCCAGGTGCTCGAAGAACACCTGGTCCGGCACCAGGCCGGGCACGGCCACGACCTGCCAGCCGGTGGCGCGCATCAGGGTTTCATTGAGCTGGTCGAAATCGGGGACGCGGTCCTTGTCCATGCCCAGCGTGGCCAGGCCCTGCAGGAATTCATCGCTGACACGGCCCTGCAGCATCGCGGCCTGGCGCTCGTACAGCTTGCGCCAGATGGCGTGGTCGGTGCTGGTGTAGCGGTGCACCGGCTGGGCGATGGTGAAGTCCGGGCGCAGTTCCTGGCCGGACAGCAGGCCGGCGTCGAACTGTTCCTTGAGCTTGTCGGTCAGGGTGCCCTGGAAGGCGCCGGGGGCTTCGGTGGCCGTGGCGATGGACATAGGTGCGCGTCTCCTTGTAATGCGTGCTTGCTGCATCGGTGGCAGCATCAATGCGGATTTACTGCGTAGTTTAGACATCCAGGCGCGCAGAAAGGCCGCAAAATCCGCTTGTATTGGTGTTTTGACGCATATAATGTGCATTATTCAACTGAAGAATGCGGAATTTGTGTATGACTGCCTCCGGCGTCTCCCTGGACCCCTTCGACCTCGCGCTGCTGGCCGTCCTGCAGGCCGACGGCCGCACCACCCACCAGCAGCTGGCCGAACGCGTGCACCTGTCGCCCAGCCAGGTCGGGCGCCGGCTGGCGCGGCTGGAAGCCGACGGCGTCATCACCGGCTACCGCGTCAACCTGTCATCGCAGGCGCTGGGCCTGGGGGTGATGGTCTTTATCAGCGTCAAGCTGGCCCACCATGCCGACACCATCATCGAACGCTTCCGCGAAGAGATCCTGCTGCTGGAAGAGGTGCAGGAGTGCTATTCGGTGGCCGGCGAGGCTGACTACCTGATCCGCGTGGTCGTGCCCGACCTGCCCACGCTGGCCGAATTCACCATGAAGCGGCTGATGCGGGTGCCGGGCGTGGAAAGCGTGCGTTCGAACATCGTGCTGACCGCGATCAAGTGCGACGGCCCGCTGCCGCTGTCGCACCTGCGCTGAATCTTTTCCTGCGGCGCGTTGCAGGTTTGCGTGCCGGTCTTGCGCTCCTGTGGCGTGCGTGTCACCCTCGCCGGGTGCCGCAAACGTGGCGGGAACGGAGGATGGCAGGATGAAGGGAATCGTCGCCCGAGCCGATCGGGGTCTTGGCAGGATGCCAATGCAATTGCATGCGCGGCGCGCAGTCCTGGCCCTGGTGGCCACGCTTGGAATCCTGGCAGCGGGCGGCGCGCAGGCCGCGCAGGTGACGCGCTTCTCCCCTGAAGGCACGGTCGGGCAGGTGCGGCAGGTGGCGATCCGCTTCGACGAGCCCATGGTGCCGATGGGCGACGTCCAGGCCACCGCGCCCGCGGCGGTTTCCTGCACCGGTGCCGGCACCGGCGGGCAGGCCCGCTGGATCGATGCGAAGAACTGGGTCTATGACTTTGCCAGCGACCTGCCGCCGGGTGTGCGCTGCACCGTGCGCATGCGTACCGGCCTGCGCAGCGTGGCCGGCACCGCCTATGCCGGCAAGCCGGAGTACCGTTTCGAGACCGGCGGCCCGACGGTCGTGTCCAGCCGGCCTGCGGGCGGCGAGATCGAGGAAGACCAGGTCTTTGCGCTGCGCTTCAATGGCGCCGCCACCGCGGCCTCGGTGCGCGAGCACGCCTGGTGCCAGGCGCAGGGGCTGGGCGAGCGCATCCCGGTGCGCTTGCTCGCCGGCAAGGAGCGCGATGCCGTGCTCGACGCCATCCACTGGGAGCGCATCGCCAAGCAGGCGCCCGATGCCGTGCACCTGCTTGCCTGCCAGCAGCGGCTGCCGGCCGCGGCGCGGGTGCAGCTGGTGCTGGGCGCGGGCATTGCCACGCCCTCCGGCGTGGCCACGCGCGACGAGCGCCGCTTTGACTACACCGTGCGCGAACCCTTCACCGCCAGCTTCAGCTGCGAGCGTGAACACGCGCAGTCGCCGTGCACGCCGCTGCGGCCGATGTCGGTCAGCTTCTCCTCGCCGGTGCCGCGCAAGCTGGCCGAGAGCGTGGTGCTGAAGACGCCGTCCGGCCCGCGCGCGCCGCAGTTCGATCCCGACCTGGCGCCGGACGCCAGCGTCAGCGCGCTGACCTTTGCCGCGCCGTTCGCGGAGAAGGCCCAGTTCACCATCGAAGTGCCGCGCAACCTGAAGGACGACAGCGGCCGCACGCTGGCCAATGCCGACCTGTTCCCGCTCAAGGTGGCCACGGCATCGATGCCGCCGCTGGCCAAGTTTGCCGCGGCGCCGTTTGGCGTGGTGGAACGCTTCGGCGAGCTGCCGCGCGGCAAGGCGCCGGCCGACTACCCGCCGCTGCTGCCGGTGACGCTGCGTAACGTCGAGGCTGACCTCGCCGTGCGCGGCGTGCAGGCCAGGGCCGGCACCGTGATGAAGCTGCGCGTGGACGACGACACTGCCGTGATGCAGTGGTTTGGCCTGGTGCGCCGCATGCATGAGGCCAGCTATACCCGGGCCGAGCTCGACGCCGTGCTGGCGGGCCGCTCCCCGTATCGAGTCAACAACCCGCGCAATGCCGTGTCGATCGAGACGCGCTCGGTGTCCCTGCTCGAGCGCGCCCCCGGCGTGCAGAAGCTGGCCGTGCCCAAGCCTTCGGGCGATGCGCCGCGGCCGTTCGAGGTGGTGGGCATCCCGCTGCCGGAACCGGGCTTCCATGTGGTGGAGATCGCCTCGCCGATGCTGGGCGAGTCGCTGCTGGGCAAGCGTGCGCCGATGTACGTGCGCACCGCGGCGCTGGTTACCAACCTGGGCGTGCATTTCAAGCTCGGCCGCAGCGCCGGCAATGAAGACGATGGCAGCCGCAGCGGGCTGGCCTGGGTCACCGCACTGGACGACGGCAAGCCGGTTGCCGATGCCGCCGTGACGGTGCGCGACTGCAGCGGCCGCCTGCTGGGCGAAGGGCGTACCGATGCCAGCGGCGTGGTGCGCTTTGCCAGCCTGGCGGCGGCGCCCGAGGGCGCCTGCGAGCAGAACGGGCTGTCGGGCTATTTCGTCTCGGCCCGCATCGGCGTCGGCCACCCGCAGGCACGCGGCAAGGCCGACATGGCCTTCGTGATGTCGGACTGGAACCGCGGCATCGAGAGCTGGCGCTTCAATGTGCCGACCGACACCGGCACCGCACCCACGGTGCGCGCCCACACCATCTTCGACCGCACGCTGCTGCGCGCCGGCGAGACCGTGTCGATGAAGCATGTGATCCGCGCCGAGACCGCGCAGGGCTTTGCCCTGCCGCCGGCCAGCCGACCGCTCCCCACGCGCGTGGTGATCCGCCATGAAGGCAGTGGCCAGACCTACGAGCTGCCGCTGCAATGGCGCCAGACCGCGACCGGCGGGCGCAGCGCGGAAAGCACCTTCCAGGTGCCGGCGGCGGCCAAGCTGGGGGTCTACAGCGTCGAGCTGGAAACGCAGAAGGGTGAAGGCGCGCAGGACAATGGCGGTGCGCGCGGCTACACCAGTGGCAGTTTCCGGGTCGAGGCATTCCGCTTGCCGGTGCTGGCCGGCACGCTACAGGTGGCAGGCAAGGCGGGGCCCGTGGTGGCGCCTGCCGAACTGCCGGTCGGCGTGGAGATCCACTACCTCTCCGGCGGCGGTGCGGCCGGGCTGCCCGTGCGTGTGTCCGCGCTGCTGCGCGACAAGTACGTCAGCTTCCCCGGCTATGACGAGTTCTCGTTCAACCCGCCGCGCGCGCAGCGCGAAAGCGCCAGCGGCGACGAGGAGATGGATGAGGACGAGCAGGGCGATGCCAGTGCCGACAGCCAGAAGCTGGTTGCCGACAAGCTGCCGGTGACGCTCGACAAGAACGGCAACGGCACCGTCACGCTGCGCAAGCTGCCCAAGATTGAAGCCCCGCGCGACCTGCTGCTCGAAGCCGGCTTTGCCGACCCCAACGGCGAGATCCAGACGCTGCGCCAGACCGTGCCGGTGTGGCCGGCGGCGGTGGTGGCCGGCATCCGCACCGATGGCTGGGTCTCGGTCAAGCAGAAGCTGGCCGTGCACGGCGTGGTGCTGGACGTCAACGGCAAGCCGGTGGCGGATGCGCCGGTCAAGATCAACGCGCGGGCACGCATCACCACCTCGGCGCGCAAGCGCGTGGTGGGCGGCTTCTACCGCTATGACAACCGCTCCGAGACGCGCGACCTCGGCACCGTGTGCGAGACCCGCACCGATGCGCAGGGCCGTGCGCGCTGCGACGTGGCGCTGGAGCAGGCCGGCCAGATCGAACTGGTGGCGAGCGCGCGCGACAAGGACGGGCGCACCGCGCAGGCGGCCTCGACGGTCTGGGTCACGCGCCAGGGCGAGCTCTGGTTCGGCGGCGAGAACCATGACCGCATCGACCTGCTGCCGGAGAAGAAGTCCTACGCGCCGGGCGACACCGCCGTGTTCCAGGTGCGCATGCCGTTCCGCCATGCCACCGCGCTGGTGGCGGTGGAGCGCGAGGGCATCTACCAGACCCAGGTGGTGGAACTGCATGGCAGCGATCCCACCGTGCGCGTGCAGGTGAAGCCGGAGTGGGGGCCCAACGTCTACGTGTCGGTGCTGGCCTTGCGCGGGCGCCTGCATGAGGTGCCCTGGTATTCGTTCTTCACCTGGGGCTGGCGCCAGCCGGGCGAGTGGTGGCGCGCGTTCCGCAGCGAGGGCCGCGAATACGCCGCGCCGACCGCGCTGGTGGACCTGTCCAAGCCGGCCTTCCGGCTGGGGCTCGCCGAGATCCGCGTCGGCAATGCGGGCCACCGGCTCGACGTTACCGTGACGCCGGACAAGGCCAGCTATCCGGTGCGCGGCAAGGCGCGCGTGGCGATCCAGGTGAAGCTGCCAGACGGCAAGCCCGCCGCCAACGGCGAAGTGGCGCTGGCCGCGGTGGACCAGGCCTTGCTGGAACTGATGCCCAACACCAGCTGGGATCTGCTCGATGCGATGCTGCAGCGGCGCGGCTACGGCGTGGAAACGTCGACCGCGCAGATGGAGATCATCGGGCGCCGCCACTACGGGCGCAAGGCGGTGCCGGCGGGCGGCGGCGGCGGCAAGAGTCCCACGCGCGAGCTGTTCGACACGCTGCTGGTATGGAACCCGCGCGTGCAGCTCGACGCCGAGGGCCGCGCCAGCATCGAGGTGCCGCTCAACGATTCGCTGACCAGCTTCCGCATCGTCGCGGTGGCGGACCTCGGCCTCGGCCGCTTCGGCACGGGCAGCGCCACCATCGCCGCCACGCAGGACCTGCAGGTGATTTCCGGCCTGCCGCTGCTGGTGCGCGAGGACGACCGCTACCGAGCCATGTTCACGCTGCGCAATACCACCAGGCGCGCGATGACGGTGCAGGCCAGCGCGCGCGGCACGCTGCTCGGCAATGAGGCCAGCCTGCCGGCGCAGACCGTGCAGATCCCTGCCGGCGAAGCGCGCGAGATCGGCTGGGACGTGACCGCGCCAGCGTTGCTGGCGTACTCACGCAGCGGCACCGTGATGTGGGAAGTGCAGGCGAGCGAGCAGGGCACGGGGGGCGCGGCCGACCGCATCAAGGTGTCGCAGCAGATCGTGCCGGCGGTGCCGGTGACAGTGCAGCAGGCCACGCTGGCGCAGGTGTCGCCGTCGCTGTCGGTGCCGCTCAAGGCACCGCCGGGCGCGCTGGCGGATCCTGCGGGCAAGGTGCGCGGCGGGCTGCAGGTGAACTTCCAGTCGTCGCTGGCGGGCGGCATGCCGGGCGTGCGCGAGTGGTTCCGCAACTACCCGTTCACCTGCCTGGAGCAGCGCGCATCGAAGGCCATCGGCCTGAACGACACCGCCGCGTGGGACGCGCTGATGACGCAGCTGCCGTCCTACCTCGATGCCAACGGGCTGGCCTCGTACTTCCCGCTGAACGCCGACGGCGACTTCGGCAGCGAAGTGCTGACCGCCTACCTGCTGGCGGTCACCGACGAGGCCGCGCGCGCCGGGCTGGCGCTGCGCATCCCCGACGCGCAGCGCACGCAGATGGAGCGCGGGCTGACCGACTTCGTCGAAGGCCGCATCCGCCGCGACAGCTGGGCCCCGGTGGCCGGAACGCAGTACCTGGACGCGCGCAAGCTGGCCGCGCTCGAGGCGCTGTCGCGCACCGGCCATGCGCAGGCGCGCATGCTGGGCTCGATCCAGATCCTGCCGGCGCAGTGGCCGACCTCGGCGCTGCTGGACTGGACCCTGCTGCTCACGCGCATGCAGGACATCCCGCAGCGCGAGCAACGCCTGGCCGAGGCGCAGCAGCTGCTGCGCTCGCGCCTGACGGTGCAGGGCACGCGCCTGGCGTTCTCCACCGAGCGCAACGACAACTGGTGGTGGATGATGGCCGGCGGCGACACCAATGCCGCGCGCCTGCTGGCGCTGGCGTCGGAACTGCCGGGCTGGAAGGAAGATGCGCCGCAACTGGCCACCGGGCTGCTGGGCCGACAGGTGCATGGTGCCTGGGGCACCACCACTGCCAACGCGTGGGGCATGCTGGCGGTGACGCGCTTCTCGCAGGCGTTCGAGAAGACCCCGGTGGCGGGCACCACGCGGGCGAGCGTGAGCAATGCGGCCGACGCCTCGCGCAGTTTCGACTGGGCGCGCGCGCAGCGCACCGACGGTATGGCTCAGGGCAGCGTCGAGCTGCCGTGGCCGACCGGCGCCGACGGCGGCACGCTGCAGGTGGAGCACGCCGGCGCCGGCCAACCGTGGGCCACGGTGCGGGCGCTGGCGGCGGTGCCGGTGACCGCGCCGCTGGCCGCGGGCTACCGCATCAGGCGCACCGTGACGCCGCAGGAGCAGGCGGTGCAGGGCAAGTGGTCGCGCGGCGATGTGTACCGCGTCAAGCTGGAGATCGATGCGCAGGCCGACATGACCTGGGTGGTGGTCAGCGATCCGGTGCCTGCCGGCGCCACCATCCTCGGCAGCGGCCTGGGCCGTGACTCCACGATCGCCACGCGCGGCGAGCGGCGCAAGGGCGCGGCCTGGCCGGCCTACACCGAGCGCACGCCGCAGGCCTACCGCGAGTACTTCGGCTACCTGCCCAAGGGCACGGTATCGGTCGAATACACGGTGCGGCTGAACAACGCCGGCGACTTCGCGCTGCCGCCCACGCGCGTGGAAGCGCTGTACGCGCCCGACGTGTTCGGTGTGGCGCCCAATGCGCGGCTGGCGGTGGGGGCGCGCCCATGAGCTGGCTGGCAATGATGATGCCGGCACGCGTGCGCGAGTGGTGGCTCGCGGGCACGCTGGCCGGCATCATCTACGGCGCGCTGCTGGTGCAGGTGGCGATCGAGCTGCCTGAAGGCGCGCCGCTGACCGGGCATATCGCCATGCAGCCCGCGTGGAAGACCGCGATGGCGCTGCTGCTGGCACGCGCCGCGTGGTTCCACCGGCCGCTGGTTGAGCGCCGCTGGCTGGTCACTGCGCTGCTGTTCTCGGCCCTGGGCGACCTCCTGCTGGCGCTGCCGACGCTGACGTTTTCGTTCATGGGCGGGCTTGGCGCCTTTTTGCTCGCGCACCTGGCCTACCTGCGCGTGCTGGTGCCGCTGGCGGGCGACACGCGTCCGCACCGGCTGATTGCGTGCGGCGCCATGCTGGGCGTGGCGGGCACCATGCTGGGCCGCTTCTGGCCCAATATGGGCCCGCTGACGGTGCCGGTGGCGGTATACGTGGGCGTGCTTGCGGCGATGGCCTGCAGCGCGCTGGTGGCGCGCCTGCCCACGCCGCTGGCGGCGCTGGGGGCGCTGTGCTTTGCCGCATCGGACATGATGATCGGCATCGCGCGCTTCCTGGTGCCGTTCGAATCTTTCCAGCTTGGCATCTGGTGGACCTACGCCGCGGCCCAGGTGCTGCTGGTGGCGGGCATCGTGGCGGGACGCGAGCAGGCATGAAGCAGCGCTGTATTCGCATGGTGCTGGCGACGGCGTTGATCTGGTCCGCGCCGGCCATGGCGCTGCCGTCCTTCGAGCAAGTCCGTACCGACTGGCGCAGTGCCGACGTGGTGGTGCTGGACCGCCACGGCGATACCGTGGGCCGCGTGCGCGACGACTTCCGCGCGCGCCGCGGCGACTGGGTCGCGCTGGCCGATACCTCGCCCGCGCTGCGCACTGCCATCGTGCTGTCGGAGGACCGGCGCTTCTATGCCCACAGCGGGGTCGACTGGCAGGGCGTGGCGGCCGCGGCCTGGGCCAACCTGTGGAACACACGCACGCGCGGCGCCTCGACGCTGACCATGCAGCTGGCGGGCCTGCTCGATGAGGACCTGCGCCGGCCGGGCGCGCCGGGGCAGGGCCGCAGCTTGACGCAGAAGCTGGGGCAGGCCGCCGGTGCGGCGGCGCTGGAGCGCAGCTGGAGCAAGGACCAGATCCTGGAGGGCTACCTGAACCTGGTGCCGTTCCGCGGCGAGCTCGTGGGCCTGTCTGCGATGTCGCAGGTGCTGTTCGGCAAGTACCCCGAAGGGCTCAACGCGAGGGAATCGGCCCTGGCGGTGGCGCTGGTGCGCGCGCCCAATGCCAAGGCCGCCCAGGTGGCAAGCCGCGCCTGCGGCATCCTGCGCGAGATGCGCCTGCCGCGCGAGTGCGAAGGCCTGGAAGGCTTTGCGCAGCTGGCGCTGCTGCGCACCGGGCCGGTCGCACAGCGCGCCGCGGCCGCCACGCCATCGGCGGCGTCGCCGCAGCTGGCACCGCACCTGGCACGGCGCCTGGTCGGCGAAGCGCGCTCGCAACTGGCCGCGGGCGTACCCATGCCTGCGCGCATCGCGTCCACGCTCGATGCCCGCCTGCAGCGCGAGGCTGCCACCAGCCTGGACCGGCACCTGCGCGAACTGGCCGGGCGCAATGTCGAGGACGGCGCGGTGGTGGTGATCGACAATGCCAGCGGCGACGTGCTGGCCTATGTGGGCTCGTCGGGCACGCTGTCAGGCGCCGCGCAGGTGGACCACGCGGCGGCGCTGCGGCAGGCGGGCTCGACGCTCAAGCCCTTCCTGTACGAGCAGGCGCTGGAAGAGAAGCGGCTGACCGCGGCTTCGCTGCTGGACGACCGGCCGGTGAACCTGCCGGTCGGCGGCGGGCTCTACGTGCCGCAGAACTACGACCACCGCTATGCCGGCTGGGTCAGCCTGCGCGCGGCGCTGGCCGCGTCGCTGAACGTGCCCGCAGTGCGCACGCTGGTGATGGTGACCCCGCACCGCTTCCACAAGCGGCTGGTGGCGTTGGGGCTGCCGTTGACCGAGGCCGGCGACTACTACGGGTTCAGCCTGGCGCTGGGCAGCGCCGACGTGTCGCTGCTGGCGCTGACCAATGCGTACCGGGCACTGGCCAATGGCGGGCGCTACGCGCCGCCACGGCTGCGGGAAGGGGCGCCGCCAGCCGCATCGATGACAGTGGTGATGCAACCAGGCGCCAGCTACGTGATTGCCGACATCCTGTCGGACCGCCATGCGCGCGCGCGCGCCTTCGGCCTGGACAGCCCGCTCACCACGCGCTTCTGGACCGCGGTGAAGACCGGCACCAGCAAGGACATGCGCGACAACTGGTGCATCGGCTGGTCGCAGCACTACACCGTGGGCGTGTGGGTCGGCAATGCCAGCGGCGCCAGCATGCACGAGGTCTCGGGCGTATCGGGCGCAGCGCCGGTCTGGCACGACATCATGGAAGCGCTGCACCGCACGCGCGCCAGCCACGCGCCCGCCATGCCCGCCGGCGTGCAGCGCGTGGCGCTGAGCTTCGACGACGGGCTGGAGCCGGCGCGCGATGAAGTCTTTCTGGCCGGCACGGCGATCCGGCGCGTCAGCGTGAGCGCACCCGCCGCGCGCCCGACCGCACCCGTGATCGCCAATCCCGCCGACGGCACCGTGTTTGCGCTGGACCCCGACATGCCGCCCGCGGCGCAGCGGGTCTGGTTCCATGCCGAGGGCGTGGCCGGCCAGACCGCGCGCACGGTCAGCTGGCGCATGGACGGCAAGCCGCTGGGGCGCGGCGGCGAGGTGGCATGGCTGCCGTGGCCGGGGCGGCACCAGGTGGAGCTGCTCGATGCGTCTGGCAAGGTGGTGGACCGCATCGGCATCGAGGTGCGTGGCGCGTCAGTGCGCGCGCCGGTGCCAGCGGCCAAACGCTGAGGCCGCTGGCGCTCTGTGCGCAATAATGGCGCTTCGCAACGTCTTGCCGGAGCCAGCGCATGTTCCTCGTCCCCCTCGATGCCGCCAGCACCGCGGCGCGCCTGCCGTATCCCGAACTGGCGCAAGCCATCGCCGACATGCTGGCCGAGCTGCGCGACGGCACCGCCATGGCGCCGCCGCGCATTGCGCTGCCGGTGGGCGATGCGCAAGGCGGCGAAGGCACGCTGCTAGTGATGCCCGCGCGCAACCGCGGCCTGGTGATGACCAAGAACATCACCGTCCATCCCGGCAACCCGCGGCGCGGGCTGCCCAATATCCTCGGCGAGGTGGTGGTGGCCGACGCGCACACCGGCGTGCGCATCGCCATGCTCGACGGCCCCACGGTGACGGGACGGCGCACCGCGGCCGTGTCGCTGCTGGCGGCGCAGTGCTTTGCCGCGCAGCAGGACGGTGAGCTGCTGATCGTCGGCGCCGGGGTGCAGGCGCTGACGCACCTGGAGGCCTTCGTGGCCGGGCTGGGCGTGCGCAAGGTGTGGCTGCATTCGCGCACGCGCGACAAGGCCGAGGCACTGGCCGCGCACGCGCGCACGCTGGGCGTGGAAGCGCAGGTGACGGAGTCGGTCGCGGCGGTACTGCCCCGTGTGTCGATGGTGATCACGGTCACCTCCAGCCGCAGCCCGGTGCTGCCGGACCTGGACAGCGGCCTCTGGCGCGACGATCACTTCATTGCCGCGGTCGGTGCGTTCCGGCCCGACATGTGCGAACTGCCGCCGGCGCTGTGCCATGCGGCCGCGGATAGCGGGCGGCTGCTGGCCGATACCCTGTTCGGGATCGAGGACGAAGCCGGCGACCTGCTGCAGGCCGGCATCGACTGGGCCGACGTGCAGCCGTTCGAGACCGCGATCCTGCAGGCCGATGCCATCCGTGCGCGGGCCGGCAGCCCGCTGGTGTTCAAGAGCGTGGGCTACGCGCTGTGGGACCTGGCGGCCTGCGTGCTGGCCAGCCGCGGGTGACTACCCCGCGCCATCGCGGGCACGCAGCCAGTCGCTGAAAAGCTCGCGCGCCGGTGCCAGGAAGCCGGCGATCGGTTCGCTGCGGTCGCTGGCATACCAGTGGCAGTAGCAGCCGTGGATGGTCGCCACCATCAGGCGCGCCATCGGCGCGGGCAGTGGGCGCCCGGGGGCGGACAGCGCATCGACCAGGTCCTGCACATGCGCGTCCCAGCTGCGGCGGATCTCCTCGCGCACGCTGGGCGGCACGCTGCCTGAGAACAGCAAGGCCAGCACGACACCCTTGGCTTCCGGATTGGCCGTGAAATAGTCGGCCACCCGGTCGAAGGCGTTTTCCAGCCGCCGCGCCGCGGTCTTGCCCCGGTGCGGCTCCGTGCCGAGCTCCTCGCCGATATCCCGGAACAGGCTGGTTGCGGCCTCCGCCAGCAGCATTTCCTTGCTGCCGAAATGCCACAACAGGCTGCTCTTGGCCACGCCGGCCTCGGCGGAAATCTGGTCGAGGGTCACCTCGGCGTAGCCGTGTGCGCTGATCAGTCCGCGCGTCACGGCAAGGACGCGTTCCCGGGTTTCCAGGCCGCGGCGGTTCTTGGTGACGGAGGCTGGAGGCTTTTGTGCGGCCGGGCGGGTCGGTGGCATGGGCGGGGGCGGAAGACAGGTGGTGCCGGCAGCAATTTATGAATATTCGGGCCGGATGCCTATTTGACAGCGGCCGGGTCTGCCAGCAAACTCCAGTATTGTACTGAATGTTCAGCACAATTACGGAAGTGTTGCAGGCCGGATACGGACATCCGGCCCAGGATTTCCAGGAGACCAGGATGTCGTACCCGACTGCCATTGCCGCAGCCGCCGCCGCGCTGGCTGCAGCCGCCATCAGCCTTGCCGGCACCGCCGGCGCCGCACCTGCCCCGGCCACCGCGGGCAATCCCGCCACCGATGCCACCGCCCGTGCCAATGCGGCCGTGCTGCAACAGCTGCCGTTCCAGGACCGGCGTGACTTCGAGGCCGCGCGCCGTGGCTTTATCGGCACGCTGGATAACACCGAGATCCGCGATGCCAAGGGCAATGTGGTTTGGGCGCTGGCCCCCTATGGCTTCCTCAAGCAAGACCGGGCGCCGGCCACCGTGAACCCCAGCCTGTGGCGCCAGGCGCAGCTGAACATGCACAACGGGCTGTTCCAGGTGACGGATCGGATCTACCAGATCCGTGGCTTCGATATCGCCAACATGACGATCATCGAGGGCGATACCGGCCTGATCGTGATCGACCCGCTGACAGCGATGGAGACCTCGCGCGCCGGCCTCGACCTGTACTTCAAGCACCGGCCCAGGAAGCCCGTGGTCGCGGTGATCTATACGCACAGCCATGGCGACCACTTCGGTGGGGTCAAGGGCGTCGTCAGCGAAGACGACGTCAAGGCCGGGCGGGTCAAGGTGCTGGCCCCGGAAGGTTTCATGGAAGAGGCCGTCAGCGAGAACGTCTTCGCCGGCAACGCCATGAGCCGGCGCGCGCAGTACATGTATGGCTTCAACCTGCCGCGCTCGGCAACCGGGCAGGTGGATGCGGGGCTGGGCAAGGGGGTGGCGCACGGCACGCTGACGCTGATCCCGCCGACGGACCTGATCCACAAGACCGGCGAGACGCGCACCATCGATGGTGTGCAGATCGAATTCCTGATGGCGCCGGGCACCGAGGCCCCGGCCGAGATGCTGATGTACTTCCCGCAGTGGAAGGCACTGTGCGCCGCCGAGGACGCCACCCACAACCTGCACAACCTGTACACCATCCGCGGCGCCCAGGTGCGCGACGCCAACCAGTGGTGGCGCGCGCTGGACGAGACCATCGACCGCTTCGGCGGCCGCACCGAGGTCCTGTTCGCCCAGCACCACTGGCCTACCTGGGGCCGCCAGGACATCGTCACTTACCTGGGCAAGCAGCGCGACGGCTACAAGTACATCCATGACCAATCGCTGCGGCTGGCCAACATGGGCTATGTGCCGGCCGAGATCGCCGAGCGCGTGAAGCTGCCGCCGTCGCTGGCCGCCGAATGGCATCTGCGCGACTACTACGGCACCGTCAGCCACAACGCCAAGGCGGTATACCAACGCTACCTCGGCTGGTATGACGCCAACCCTGCCAACCTGAACCCGCTGCCGCCGGAAGAGGCGGGCAAGCGCTATGTCGAATTCATGGGCGGCGCGGCGCGCGTGCTGGAGCAGGCGCGTGCGGCGTATGCGCGTGGCGAATACCGCTGGGTGGCCGAGGTGGTCAAGCACGTGGTCTTTGCCGATCCGTCCAACCAGGCTGCCCGCCGGCTGGAAGCCGACGCGCTGGAGCAGCTCGGCTATCAGGCCGAATCCTCGCCCTGGCGCAATGCCTACCTGACCGGTGCCGCCGAACTGCGCAGCGGCCCGCCCCAGGCCGGCCGCCGCGCCGGCAGCCCGGACGTGCTGCGCGCCATGACCGACACCATGTTCCTGGACTACCTGGCGATCAGCCTGAATGGCGACCGCGCCGCGGGCAAGACGCTGGCGCTGAACTGGGTACAGCCGGACACCGGCAAGCGCTTTGCGCTGACGGTGGAGAACGGCGTGTTCCGCTACAAGCCCGACGCGCAGCACGCGTCCCCGCAGGCCACGCTTACCATGCCGCGCGCCGTGCTGATGGGCGTGCTGGCCGGCCAGACCACACTGCAGGCCGAGACCCAGGCGGGCCGCGCCCGTGTGGACGGCGACCCGCAGGCGCTGGCGACGTGGACGGCGCTGATGGACAAGTCCGAGCCGAACTTCAGCATCGTGACACCCTAACCGCACCGAGATGGGGCAGGCGCGCGGCCACTGTTGCGTGTCCGCCCTATAAAACCGCTCTTGCCTGAGGGTTTTTTCCTGCGCGCGGCATAAACCGTTGTGCGGATGCCTCGGTGAACGGCCCTGAGAGCCGCTCCCATGCTGGTTTCTTAGTGGTTAACCCTCCCTTTAGGGGGCGTCCTCTACGAATCAGTGTCATCGGTGAAACAGTCGTGCTCCGGCTGGCCGGATAATGCACACGGCAGTAACCGAAAGAGGAGTAAGAGGATTATGAAATCGACCTATAAGAAGATGCTGGCGGCAGGCGCTGTCATGGCGCTGGCCGGAGCCGCACACGCGCAGTCCGCCGGCAGCAATATCGTCAGTCTGGGCTGGTTCCGCGTGATGCCGAACAGCTCCGCCGATCCGCTGACTGTCGACAGCATCAACGGCCGCCCGGTCGGCATGACCCGGCCGAACACCGGCGCGGAGATCGAATCTGCCGACACGCTGGGCCTGGCCTTCACGCACTTCTTCACCGACAACATCTCCGGTGAAATCGTCGCGGGCATTCCGCCCAAGCATGACGTCAAGGGCACCGGCAACTATGCCCAGTATGGCAAGCTCGGTTCGGTCAAGCAGTGGAGCCCGGCGCTGCTGGTCAAGTACCACTTCTTCGACGCCAAGACCAGGTTCCGTCCCTATGTCGGCATCGGCGTGAACTACACCTGGTTCACCGACGAGACCATCACCAACCAGAACTTCGTGAACCGCGAATTCTTGCCGGGTGCGCGCATGACCGCCAGCGCCAAGCCGTCGTGGAACCCGGTCTTCAACATCGGCGCCAACTACGCCATCAACGACAACTGGTTCGTCGGCCTGTCGGTCTCGTACGTGCCGCTGTCGACCCGCGCGTCCTTCACCACGCAGGCGGGCCCGGTAACGATCCAGTCACACACCAAGATCAAGATCGATCCGGTGGTGACCTTCCTGAACGTGGGCTACCGCTTCTGAGCGCGGCACACTGACGGCAGAAAGGGCACCCGGGGGTGCCCTTTCTTGTTGGCGCCGGCTGCGGTGGCCAGCTTACGCCACCGACTTGACCGGATAGCCGGCCTCTTCGATGGCATCGCGCAGGGCCTCTGGGTCGGCGCTGCTCTCGACGCGTACGGCCTGGGCGGGCACATCCGCGCTGACACGCGCGGCCGGGTCAACCGCCTGTACGGCACGCGTGATGGCGCCCACGCAGTGGTTGCACGACATGCCTTCGACCTGGAACTGGATCATGGTGGGACTCTCCTGAACGGGATGAGACGGGCGGCGGGTGCCGCGACAGATGCAGTTTGAACCTTCCCATGGTGGGAAGCGCAAGAGGAATTTGTTGGCGCCGATGTGACGGTAACACCCTGTGCATCCGGCCTTGACCTTCCAATGATGGTAAGGTCCATGATGCTGACATCGACACTGTGGATGACTCAGGACCCATGCCAAATTCCAGCGCTGTGCTCGCTTCACAACCTGTCCGGCCGGCTGACCGGCCGGCCGACGAAATGCCCGAATGGCGCCTGCCGGTCGACGGCATGACCTGCGCCTCATGCGTGCGCCGCGTGGAGAACGCGCTGGCCCGGGTGCCGGGCGTGCGCGACGTGGCCGTCAACCTGGCAACTGAAGCCGCAACGCTGCGCGCCGACTCGGGCGCGGTGCTGCCGGCCGCCGCCCGTGCCGTGGCCGATGCCGGCTACACGGTGCCGCAGGACACCATCGAACTGAATATTGCCGACATGACCTGCGCCTCATGCGTGTCCCGGGTCGAAAAGGCGCTGCGCGCCGTGCCGGGCGTGATGGAGGCGCAGGTCAACCTGGCGACCGAGCGCGCCAGCGTCACGCTGCTGCGCGGCGCGGCGGATACTGCGGCGCTGGTGGCCGCGGTCGCGCGCGCCGGCTATGGTGCGACGCCGGTGGCCGATGCCGCATCGCAGGCGCCGCAGGCCGCGCAGGGCACTGCCTTCTGGGATGGCCCCTGGCCGGTGGCGATCTCGGCGGCGCTGTCGCTGCCGCTGGTGGCACCCATGGTGCTGGAATGGCTCGGCGTGCACTGGATGCTGCCGGCATGGGTGCAGTGGCTGCTGGCCACGCCGGTGCAGTTCGTGTTCGGCTGGCGCTTCTACAAGGCTGGCTGGAAGGCGGTGCGCGCCGGCGCCGGCAATATGGATTTGCTGGTGGCGCTGGGCACGACGGCGGCCTATGGGCTGTCGCTGTGGCTGATGTGGCGCACGCCGGCCGACGCCATGCCGCACCTGTACTTCGAAAGCGCGGCGGTGGTGATCACGCTGGTGCGCCTGGGCAAGTGGCTGGAGACCCGCGCCAAGCGCCAGACCGCCGATGCCATCCGCGCGCTCGCGGCGCTGCGTCCCGATACTGCCCGCGTGCGCCGCGGCGGCGTGGAGCAGAGCGTGCCGCTGGCGGCGGTGCGCGTGGGCGACGAGGTGGTGGTGCGCCCCGGCGAGCGCATCCCGGTGGACGCCGAGGTGATCGAAGGCAACAGCCACGCGGACGAATCGATGCTGACCGGTGAAAGCGTCCCGGTGCCGAAGAAGCCCGGCGACCGCATCACCGGCGGCGCCATCAATTTCGAAGGGCTGCTGGTTGCGCGCACCGAGGCGGTGGGCGCCGAGACCGTGCTGGCACGCATCATCCGCATGGTCGAGCACGCACAGGCGGCCAAGGCGCCGATCCAGCGCATGGTCGACCAGGTCAGCGCGGTGTTCGTGCCGGTGGTGCTGGGCATCGCGCTGCTGACGGTGCTGGGCTGGGGCCTCTTTGCCGGCGACTGGGAAACCGCATTGCTCAACGCGGTGGCGGTGCTGGTGATCGCCTGCCCGTGCGCGCTGGGCCTGGCCACGCCCACGGCAATCATGGCCGGCACCGGCGCCGGCGCGCGCGCCGGCATCCTGATCAAGGATGCCGAGGCACTGGAGGTGGCGCACCGCGTCAGCGTGGTGGCATTCGACAAGACCGGCACGCTCACGGTGGGCAAGCCGGAAGTGGTGGCGCTGCATGCGGCCGATCCCGCCGATGCCGACGGCAGCGCGCTGCTGGCGCGGCTGGCCGCGCTGCAGGCCGGCAGCGAGCATCCGCTGGCCCGCGCCGTGCTGGCCGCAGCGCAGGCGCGCGGCATTGCCGCGCCGCAGGCCACGGAAGTGCAGGCCCTGCCAGGCCGCGGCATTGCCGGCGTGGTGGACGGCCAGGCGCTGCAACTGGGCAGCGAGCGCCTGCGTGAGGCGCTGGGCGCAGCGGCAGGCACGCTGGCAACGCTGGCGGAGCAGTTGCGCGCGGACGGCCGTACCGTGTCGTGGCTGGTCGAAACCACGCTGCCGCGCGTGGCCGGGCTGGTCGCGTTCGGCGATGCCATCAAGCCGGGCGCGCCGGCGGCGATCGCCAGGCTGCGCGCGGCCGGTGTGCGCACCGTGATGCTGACCGGCGACAATGCCGGCGCGGCGGCGCGCGTGGCGCAGGCGCTGGGGCTGGACGACGTGCAGGCCGAGGTGCTGCCCGAGGACAAGGCTGCCCGGGTGCAGGCGCTGGGGCGCGATGGCGCGGTGGTGGCGATGGTGGGCGACGGCATCAACGATGCGCCGGCGCTGGCGGCGGCGGATGTGGGCATTGCCATGTCGACCGGCACCGACGTGGCCATGCACGCCGCCGGCATCACGCTGATGCGCGGCGACCCGGCGCTGGTGGCCGATGCGCTGGCGGTCTCGCACCGCACCGTGCGCAAGATCCGGCAGAACCTGTTCTGGGCTTTTTTCTACAACGTAGTAGGCATTCCGCTGGCAGCGGCCGGGTTGCTGAATCCGGTGGTGGCGGGTGCGGCGATGGCTTTTTCCAGTGTCAGTGTGGTCAGCAATGCGCTGCTGCTGCGCCGCTGGCGTCCGCAGGCCGGGGCTGCCACGGCACAGGGAGGCGAGCGATGAATATCGGCGAAGCGGCGCAGGCGTCGGGCGTGTCGGCCAAGATGATCCGGCACTATGAATCGATCGGGCTGGTGGCGGCACCGCCGCGCACCGAGGGCGGCTACCGTCGCTATGACGAACGCGCGGTGCACAACTTGCGCTTCGTGCGGCGCGCCCGTAATCTGGGATTCTCGCTCGACGAAATCCGCAACCTGCTGTCGCTTTGGCATGACCGCGGCCGCGCCAGTGCCGACGTCAAGGCGCTGACGCTGCGGCATGTGGCCGACCTTGAGCTGCGCATCGCTGAACTGGCCGCCATGCGCGACACGCTGCGCGAGCTGGCGCAGCACTGCAGCGGCGACGATCGGCCGGATTGCCCGATCCTCGCCGATATGGCGCAGCCGGAAGCGCAGGGCAGGCTTGCCTGCCACGGTTGAGCGGGACAGAGTGCAAGGCAGGCAGCAGGCAGCACCACAAAGAATAACGACAGCCGGCGCCAGCCTTTTGCTGGCGCTCCGTGCCGGGAGGAGACTTGCGCGAATGGAACAACCGATGACGGACGATCCTGCTATTGCCGGTGTTGCCGGCATGCCTGCCGATACCCCAGCCGGCACGCACGCGCCGGTACAGAGCCGCCAGCGCATGCGCGACGGCACCGAGCTGCTGCTGCGCACCTGGCAGCCCGATCCGGCGCGCTTTGCCGAGCCGCTCGGCTCGGTGCTGCTGGTGCATGGGCTTGCCGAGCATGCCGGACGCTACCAGCATGTGGCCGATGTGCTGTGCGGGCTGGGCCTGCGCGTGCGCGCGCACGACCTGCGCGGCCATGGCGCCAGCGGCGGCGCGCGCATGGTGGCGGACCATCAGGATGCCTACCTCGACGACCTCGCCGAGATCTACGATGCCGCGGTGCCGGGCTGGAACGAGTTGCCGATCCTGCTCGGCCACAGCATGGGCGGGATGATCGCGGCGCGCTTTGCCACCGCGCGCGTGCGCCCGGTGCGCGCGCTGGTGCTGTCCTCGCCTGCGCTGGCGCTGCGCCTGTCGGGCCCGATGCTGGCGCTGCACCGCGTGCTGCTGGCGCTGGCGCCGCGGCTGCGCGTGCCCAATCCGATCGATGCGCGGCTCTTGTCGCACGATCCCGCCGTGGTGGCCGCCTACCGCTCAGACCCGCTGGTGCAGACCACCATCACCGCCAGCGTACTGGAGAGCTTTATCCGCGGCATGGCGCAGGCGCAGGCCGATGCCGCGCTGCTGGAGGCCCCCATGCTGATGCTGGTCGGCGGCGCCGACCGCGTGGTGGACCCGGCCGGCAGCCGCAGCTTCTTCGACCACGCGCCGCCGGAGTTGCGCGAACAGGTCTGGTTCGAGCACGGCTACCACGAGATCTTCAATGAAGCGCAGCCGCTGCGCGGCGAAGTGTTCGCGGCGCTGACCGGCTGGCTGCAGCGTCACCTGCAGCAGCAGGGACACTAAGTCCGGAACACCGACTCGGCCACGCCGAACACTGCCGCGACGACCGGGTCGTCGCGGCGCGTGGCCAGGCATACCAGCGTCAGCTCGGTCTGCACCGAGACCCCTTCAACGATCACCAGCCCGTGCGCATGCGATTCGCGCAGCGCGATCGCGTCGCGCACCAGCGACAGCCCCACGCCGGAGCGCACCAGGTCCAGCATCGAAGCCTCCTGGTCGACATGCGCCACCTTGGGCACGCCGGCCGGGTCGACGCCGGCCTGCGCAAAGCGCGCGGACAAGAGCCGGTTGTGTGCCGATTCGGGCGGCGTCCAGATCCACGGCAGCGTTGCCAACTGCGCCCATGAGCGCAGCGCGGTGCGCTCTTTCCAGCCCTTCGGTGCCACCACATAGTAGGAGAACGGCGTCAGCGTCAGCGCATGGAAGCCGGCGTCAGGCGGCTGGCCCAGGTAGAAGCCCACGTCGAGCGCGCCGCTGCGTACCTGTTGCAGCACCCAGCCCGACATGCCGTGGCGCAGTTCTGTGCCGATCTGAGGGTGGCGTTCCACCAGCGTGCGCAGCATCGGGCCCAGCCGCGTGAATTCCGGATCGAGGATGGTGCCGATCGCCAGCCGGCCGCGCACGGTGTGATGCATCGCGCTGACGGTGTGCTGCAGGTCGCCCACGCCGTCGAGGATGCGTTCGGCCAGCGGCAGCAGTGCGGCGCCGTCGGCGGTCAGCGTCAGGCCCGCGGCAGTGCGCTCGAACAGCCGGATGCGCCACGCCGATTGCAGCGCCTTCAACTGCAGGCTGACTGCGGGCTGGGTCAGGTGCAGCCGCTGCGCGGCGCGGGTCAGGTTGCCCTCGCGCGCGACGGCAACGAAGGCGCGCAGGTGGTGGAGGTCCAAGGCAGTGTCGGGGCGAAAGGTGGCACAGGGGCGAGGCGTGGTGCGGCGCAATATTTTGCGCGGCTTATATTGCGATTGACGATAAATCATTGGACGGGGCCGCGCAACTGCACCAAGCTTGCGCTCAATACGGCCCGGCACGCCTTGTGCGGCGCGGCATCGATGCCAGTGCGAGACTGGAGGATGTTTGCGCCAGCGTCTTCACCAGACGCAAAGATCGGGCGAGCCGCATGCCGTCAGCGACCCAGCATTCAGGAGCGGAAGTGGAAGACATCCTTGCAGAAGCCAGCGCGGTGCAGACCATCATCGGCCATAGCATCGCAGGCCGGCAGACACGCGGCGCATCGCAGCGTCTGGCCGATATCTATAACCCCGCCACCGGCGAAGTCGCCGCGCGCGTGGCACTGGCCACCGCGCAGGACGTGGCCGACGCCGTCGCCGCCGCCCATGCCGCATTCCCCGCCTGGGCCGACACCCCGCCGCTGCGCCGCGCGCGCATCCTGTTCAAGTTCAAGGAACTGCTCGACCAGCACCACGACGACCTGGCCGCGCTGATCACGCGCGAGCACGGCAAGGTGTTCTCGGACGCCAGGGGCGAAGTCACGCGCGGCATCGAGGTGGTGGAATTCGCTTGCGGCATCCCCAACCTGCTCAAGACCGACTTCACCGACAACATCGGCGGCGGCATCGATAACTGGAACCTGCGCCAGCCTCTGGGCGTGGTGGCCGGCATCACGCCGTTCAACTTCCCGGTGATGGTGCCGATGTGGATGTTCCCGGTGGCGCTGGCGTGCGGCAATACCTTCGTGCTGAAGCCGTCGGAACGTGATCCGTCGCCGAGCCTGCTGATTGCCGACCTGCTGCGCCAGGCTGGTTTGCCCGATGGCGTGTTCAATGTCGTGCAGGGCGACAAGGAAGCGGTCGATGCACTGCTGGCGCATCCGGATGTGCAGGCGCTGTCGTTCGTCGGTTCGACGCCGATTGCCGAGTACATCTATACGGAAGGCACCAAACACGGCAAGCGCGTGCAGGCATTGGGCGGCGCCAAGAACCACCTGGTGGTGATGCCCGATGCCGATCTCGACCAGGCGGTCGATGCGCTGATCGGTGCCGCGTATGGTTCTGCCGGCGAACGCTGCATGGCGATCTCGGTCGCCGTAGCGGTGGGCGATGTCGCTGACAAGCTCGTGCCGCGGCTCGCCGAGCGCGCCAGCTCGCTGAAGATCCGCAACGGCATGGAGTCCGACGCCGAAATGGGTCCGCTGGTGACCGCTGCGCACAAGGCGAAGGTGGAGGGCTATATCGCCAAGGGCGTGGAAGAGGGCGCGACGCTGGTCACCGATGGCCGCGGTCATACCGTACCCGGCCATGAGAACGGCTTCTATGTCGGCGGCACGCTGTTCGACCACGTCAAGCCGGATATGACGATCTACAAGGAAGAGATCTTCGGCCCGGTGCTGTCGGTAGTGCGCGTGCATGACTTTGCCGAAGCGGTGGCGCTGATCAATGCGCATGAATTCGGCAACGGCGTGTCGTGCTACACCAGCGACGGCGGCATCGCGCGTGCGTTCGCGCGGCAGATCCAGATCGGCATGGTCGGCATCAATGTGCCGATCCCGGTGCCGATGGCGTGGCATTCTTTCGGTGGCTGGAAGCGATCGCTGTTCGGCGACCATCACGCCTATGGCGAAGAGGGTGTGCGCTTCTACACGCGCTACAAGAGCGTGATGCAGCGTTGGCCGGATTCGATCGCCAAGGGCGCCGAGTTCACCATGCCGGTGGCGAAATAAGCGGCAACTATGATGACAAGAACAGCGATGGAGACATTCGACTACATCATCGTGGGGGCCGGTTCGGCAGGCTGTGTCCTGGCCAACCGCCTGACGCAGGATGCGGACGTCAGCGTGCTGCTGCTGGAGGCCGGCGGCAAGGACGACTACCACTGGATCCATATCCCGGTGGGCTACCTGTACTGCATCGGCAACCCGCGCACCGACTGGCTCTATCGCACCGAGGCCGAGGCCGGCCTGAACGGCCGCTCACTCGGCTATCCGCGCGGGCGCGTGCTGGGCGGTTGCTCGTCGATCAACGGCATGATCTATATGCGCGGCCAGCGCGAGGATTATGACGAGTGGGCGCGGCTCACCGGTGATGCTGGCTGGCGCTGGGACAATGTGCTGCCGTTGTTCAAGCGCAGCGAGGACCACCACCGCGGCCCGAGCGAATTCCATGGCGCCGGCGGCGAATGGCGCGTGGAAGGCCAGCGCCTGCGCTGGGACATCCTGGAGCGCTTTGCCGATGCCGCCGAAGAGGCGGGGATTCCGCGCACGGAGGACTTCAACCGCGGCGACAACTTCGGCGTCGGCTATTTCGAAGTGAACCAGCGCCGCGGCATCCGCTGGAACACGGCCAAGGCCTTCCTGCGGCGTGCGTCGGAGCGTCCCAACCTGACCATTGTCACCGGGGCGCAGGTGAGCGGGCTGACCTTCGACGGGCGCCGCTGCACCGGCGTGAACTATATCGGCGGCGGCCGGCCGCACACGGTGGCGGCCACGCAGGAAGTGATCCTCGCCGCGGGCGCGGTCAATACGCCGCAGCTGCTGGAGCTGTCGGGCATCGGCCAGGCCGAGCGCCTGCAAGCGCTGGGTATCCCGGTGCGCCATGCGCTCGCCGGCGTGGGCGAGAACCTGCAGGACCACCTGCAACTGCGCTCGGTGGTGAAGGTCAGCGGCGTGCGCACGCTCAACACGCGCGCCGCGAGCCTGTGGGGCAAGTTCTGCATCGGCGTGCAGTACGCCTTCAACCAGAGCGGGCCGATGAGCATGGCGCCGTCGCAGCTGGGTGCCTTTGCGCGCTCGGACCCGGCGCAGGCGCGGCCGAACGTGGAGTACCACGTGCAACCCTTGTCGCTGGACAAGTTCGGCGACCCGCTGCATGCGTTCAACGCCTTTACCGCGAGTGCCTGCAACCTGCGGCCGACCTCGCGCGGCAGCGTGCATGTCGGCAGCGCGGATTTCCGCCAGGCGCCGGTGATCGCGCCCAATTACCTGGCGACCGACGAGGATCGGAAAGTCGCGGCCGACTCCATCCGGCTCACGCGCCGCATCGTGGCGTCGCCGGCGCTGGCACCGTTCCAGCCCGAGGAATGGCTGCCGGGCCCGGCATTCCAGACCGACGAACAGCTGGCCGAAGCGGCCGGCAATATCGGCACCACCATCTTCCATCCGGTGGGCACCTGCAAGATGGGCCGCGCCGACGACCCGATGGCCGTGGTCGACCATCGCCTGCGCGTGCTGGGTATCGATGGCCTGCGCGTGGTCGATGCCTCGGTGATGCCGCTGATCACATCGGGCAACACCAATTCGCCGACCATCATGATCGCCGAGCGCGCCAGCGACCTGATCCGCGAAGACCGCCGGCAGGGCCTGGCGGCGGCGGAAGTATTGGTGCAACCGGCGCCGGCGGCAGCCGCTGCAGGCGCCTGACATGAGCGCGCCACGGGTCGCGGGCGGGGCCGTGACCGAGTGGCGCAGCCTGCTCATGTGCGCTTGCAAAAAAACTGACACTTGGTTCATGTTTCATAGTGCAAACCCCGATGTTTTGCGATGCAACAGGCGCACACAATAGACGCCTCACAGGGTGCGTCGGCAGCACATCGAAGCCATCGCCGCAACCTGCGCGGGAGCCGCCCCGCACCAATACAGAAAGCCGCAGGCAGGGCCGCAAGCACGGCCAGCCTGGCGGAACAAGCGGCAGCAAGGGCCTACAAGGCCGGTTCGGACCATTGTCAGTGCCGGGCATCACCCCGGCAGTTCAGCAAGAGGGCGGGCAGGAGACATGAACCAGCAGGAAACCATCCTGGAAACGCGGAACCTCACCAAGGAGTTCAAGGGGTTCACGGCGGTGAGCGACGTCAACCTGCAGGTGCGCCGCGGGTCGATCCATGCGTTGATCGGGCCCAACGGCGCGGGCAAGACGACTTGCTTCAACCTGCTCACCAAGTTCCTGGAGCCGACCACCGGCACCATCCTTTTCAACGGCATCGACATCACCCGTGAAAAGCCCGCGCAGATCGCGCGGCGCGGCGTGATCCGTTCGTTCCAGATCTCGGCGGTATTCCCGCACCTGACGGTGATGGAGAACGTGCGCATCGGGCTGCAGCGCCAGCTTGGCACGGCGTACCAGTTCTGGCGCAGCGAGCGCTCGCTGGACGTGCTTAATGACCGCGCCATGGAGCTGCTAGAGCAGGTCGGCCTGACCGAGTTCGCGCAGACGCTGACGGTGAACCTGCCGTACGGCCGCAAGCGCGCGCTGGAGATCGCCACCACGCTGGCGATGGAGCCCGAGCTGATGCTGCTCGACGAGCCCACGCAGGGCATGGGCCACGAAGACGTGGACCGCGTCACGCAGCTGATCAGGAAGGTCTCGGCGGGCCGCACCATCCTGATGGTGGAACACAACATGAGCGTGGTCTCGTCGATCGCTGACAAGATCACCGTGCTGCAGCGTGGCGCGATCCTGGCCGAAGGCCCGTATGCCGAAGTGTCCAGGGATCCGCGCGTGATGGAGGCCTACATGGGCACCGTCGACGCGGAACTGCAGGGCGCGCACTGAGAGGGCCGGGGAACGATATGACTTCATTGAACACACCCGCCAACACACCCGCGCTCGAGATCAAGGACCTGCACGCCTGGTACGGCGAATCGCACATCCTTCACGGCGTTGACCTGACCGTGAACCACGGCGAAGTGGTCACGCTGCTGGGCCGCAACGGCGCTGGCCGCACCACCACGCTGCGCGCGATCATGGGACTGACCGGCGCGCGCAAGGGCTCGATCAAGGTCAATGGCCACGAGACCATCAGCCTGCCCACGCACAAGATCGCGCACTACGGCATTGGCTATTGCCCCGAAGAGCGGGCGATCTTCTCCAGCCTCTCATGCGAAGA